>DASUTR010000903.1:0-5882 GCA_036374535.1 Polyangiaceae bacterium | reverse complement strand
GGGACATGCGCCGGCGTTTCGCCGTCGCCCTCGCGCTGTCGGCGCCGTTGTTCGTGCTCGCGATGGGCGACATGCTCGTCGGGCACGCCGTTTCGGCCGCGTTGCCTCCACGGCTTCGCACGTTCATCGAGCTCGCGCTCGCGACGCCGGTTTGTCTGTGGGCGGCTTTTCCCTTCCACGAGCGGGCCGTCGCTTCTTTACGCAGCGGGCACCTCAACATGTTCACGCTCATCGGGCTCGGCGTGAGCGTGGCGTTCGGCTTCAGTGTCGTTGCGACCCTCGCCCCGGGGCTCTTTCCCGCCGCCTTCCGCGGCGCGCACGGCGAAGTGGCGACCTACTTCGAAGCCGCGTCCGTCATCACCACGCTGGTGTTGCTCGGCCAGGTCCTCGAGCTCCGAGCGCGGAGTCGCACGAGTGAAGCCGTGAGGAAGCTCCTCGGCATGGCCCCGGCTACGGCGCGGCGCATCGGCGATGACGGCAGCGAGACCGACGTACCGCTCGACCACGTGCATCCCGGTGATCGGTTGCGCGTACGTCCGGGCGAGAAGGTGCCGGTCGACGGCGTCGTGCTCGAGGGCACGAGCCACGTCGACGAATCGCTCGTGACGGGCGAGCCCGTTCCCGTGGAAAAGACCGCCGGCGAGCGCGTGATCGGCGCGACGCTGAACGGCGCGGGCGCGCTCGTGATGCGCGCCGAGCGCGTCGGCTCGGAAACGCTGCTCGCCCGCATCGTCGCGCTCGTGGCCGAGGCGCAGCGCAGCCGCGCTCCCATCCAGAGGCTCGCGGACCGCGTGTCCGGCTGGTTCGTTCCCGTCGTGATGCTCGTCGCCGCGCTCACGTTCCTGGCGTGGTCCCTGTTCGGGCCGGAACCGCGCATGGCGTACGGGCTCGTGAACGCGGTCGCCGTCCTCATCATCGCTTGCCCGTGCGCGCTCGGACTCGCAACGCCCATGTCGATCATGGTCGCGACGGGGAAAGCGGCGACCCTCGGCGTGCTCTTCCGCAACGCCGAGGCCATCGAAACGCTCGGTCGCGTACGAACCCTCGTCGTCGACAAGACCGGAACGCTCACGTTGGGCAAACCGGCGCTCGCGAGCGTGGTCGCGCTCGAGGGCGGCGAAGCGGAGCTCCTCGGCCTCGTGGCGTCACTCGAACGCTCGAGCGAGCATCCGCTCGCAGCGGCCATCGTGCGGGGCGCGGAAGAGCGAAAGATAGCGCTCGCGAGCGCCTCCGAGTTTCGCTCCGTCACCGGAAAAGGCGCGCTCGGCAGCGTCGGCGGACGTTCGGTCGCCGCGGGAAACGCAGCTCTCATGGCCGACCTCGGCGTCGACGCCGAGCCGCTCGAAGCTCGCGCCGAGGCGCTCCGCGCGAAGGGGCAAACCGTCATGCTCGTCGCCGTCGACGGGCGCGCCGCAGGGCTCGTCGGCGTCGTCGATCCGGTCAAGCCGACGACACCCGCCGCCGTGCACGCCCTTCGCGCCGCCGGCGTCCGCATCGTGATGCTCACCGGCGACACGGCGACGACCGCGAACGCCGTCGCGGAACGGCTCGAGCTCGACGAGGTCTTCGCGGGCGTGCTCCCGCAACAGAAGGCGGAAAAGGTCGCCGAGCTCGCCTCGAGCGCGGGGCCCGTCGCCATGGCGGGCGACGGCGTGAACGATGCGCCCGCGCTCGCGCGCGCCGACGTCGGCATCGCGATGGGCACGGGCTCGGACGTCGCGATGGAGAGCGCCGGCGTGACGCTCGTGAGAGGCGACCTTTTCGGGATCGTGCGTGCCCGCGCGCTGTCGCGAGAAACCATGAAAAATATTCGCCAGAATCTGTTCTTCGCGTTCGTCTACAACGCTCTCGGCGTGCCGATCGCCGCTGGCGTGCTCTACCCCGTCTTCGGCCTCTTGTTGTCGCCGATGCTCGCCGCGCTCGCGATGAGTCTTAGCTCGGTGTCGGTCATCGCGAACGCGCTCCGCTTGAAGAACGCGAGGGTCGCGTGACGAAGCTCGGCGTTCCGTTCGCGGCGCTCGCGCTCGCGCTCGGCGGGTGCGCTTCGTCGTCGATCGGCTCGGACGTGGGGCGCGTCCGTGAGCTCACGCGCGTCTCGACGCTCGCGAACGTCGCCGATACGGACGTCGACCCGGCGGTCCCCGAAGAGGCCCGAAAGCTCCTCGCCAAGCCGCTCGACGCCGACGCCGCCGTGCGCATCGCGCTCCTCAACAACCGCGAGCTCCGCGCGACGCTGCGCGAGATGGGCATCTTCCGCGGCCGGCTCGTGCAGGCCGGACTTCTGCCGAACCCGAGCGTCGAGGCGGAGCTCGTGCCGGAGCCGGACAGCTCGCTCGAGCTCCGCGTCGAGTACGATCTCACCCGCGCGCTCTTCGCTCCCATGCGCTCGCGCGCCGCGGAGCCCGAGGTCGAGGCCGCGCGGTACCGCGCCGCGGCGGCCGTGATCGAAACGGGCGGGCGCGTACGAGCGGCGTTTTACGCGTGGAGCGCCGCCGAGCAACGGCTCGCGCTCGCCCACCAGTCGCTCGACGCGTGGGCGGCCGGCGTCGAAGCGGCGAGCGCGATGTTCCAGGCCGGCAACGTGCCGGAGCTCGACCTCGCCGGTAACGTCGCTGCTTACGAAAAAGCGCGCGTCGCCGTCGCGGAAACGGAGCTCGAGGTGGCCACGGCGCGCGAGCACCTATTACGCCTGCTCGGCGTCCAAGGGCTCGAGACGAAAATTCGGATCGCCGGTGAGCTCCCGGCGGCGCCGCGCGAGCCCGGCGTGCCGGCGGGCATCGAGGGTCGCGCCGTTCGCGCGAGCCTCGAGCTCCGCGAAGCACGCGAGCGACTCGAGGGTCTTTCGCGGCGTTCCGGGCTCGCGACGACGACCGGCATCGTGCCCGATCTCTCGGTCGATGTGCACGCGCTCCGCGAAACGGACGAGACGGACGCCGCCAACGAGGACCGTTGGCGCTGGGGCGCCGGCGTGAACGTCACGATCCCGCTGTTCGATCGCAATCAGGGCACGGCCGCCGCGCTCGACGCGGAATTCGACGCGCTGCTCGAGCGCTACTACGGCATGGCCGTCGACGTGCGCTCCGCGGCGCGCGAAGCGAAAGCGCGCGTGCTCTCGGCGCACTCACGCGCGCAAAAGTACGCGACCGTCATCGTGCCGGCGGAGCAGCGCGTCGTGGAACAAACGCTGCTCCAGTACAACGCCATGCAAGTCGGCGTCTTCCAGCTGCTCGACGCCCGGCGCGACGAGCTTGCCGCACGTTACGCCTACGTCGACGCGCTCCGCGCCTATTGGACGGCGCATTCGGAGCTCGAGGCGCTGCTCGCGGGCAGGCGCGTATCGGCCGAGGGTGCAGAGGCGCGGCGCGCTCCCGCCGGCGACACGGGCGAAACGTCGCGATCCGGAGGAGGACACTGAGATGAACCGAAGATCGTTCATTCATCAGGGCGGCGCGCTGGCCGGCCTCGCGCTGCTCGCGGGAACCAAGCGCGCCCGGGCGCAAACCCCGAAACCGAGCGCGCCGGCGGCGCGGGCACCGGGGCGCGGCGCGTACTTGCCCGTCACGACGCCGAACGGTTCCACGCTCGCGTGGAAAATCGTGGACGGCGTGAAGGTCGGGCACCTCGTCGCCGAACCGGTGCAGCACGAGTTCGCTCCGGGCCTCAAAGCCGAGTGCTGGGGCTACAACGGCGCGACGCCGGGCCCCACGATCGAAGCGGTCGAAGGCGACAAGCTCCGGCTCTACGTCACGAACCGACTGCCCGAAGCGACGAGCGTCCACTGGCACGGCATCATCCTCCCGAACGGCATGGACGGCGTCGCGGGGCTCACGCAGCGCGCCATCCCCGTCGGCGAGACGTTCCTCTACGAGTTCACCGTGAAGAAGCCGGGCACGTTCATGTACCACCCGCACTTCGACGAGATGACTCAAATCGCGCTCGGCATGACGGGCATGTTCATCGTGCATCCGAAGCAAGCGCGAGGACCGCGTGTCGACCGTGATTTCGTGCTCATGACGCACGAGTGGCGCCTCGAAGTCGGAGCGCGCCGTCCCGATCCGAGCGCGATGAACGACTTCAACCTGCTCACCTTCAATAGCAAGGCGTTCCCCGGTACGGCGCCGCTCGTCGTCGGCGTCGGCGAGCGCGTGCGCATCCGCCTAGGGAACCTGAGCCCCATGGATCACCACCCGGTCCACATCCACGGCGTCTCGTTCAAGATGACCGCAACCGACGGCGGTTTCGTCCCCGAAACCGCGCAGCATCCCGAAACCACCGTGCTCGTGCCCGTCGGCAGCACGCGCGTCATCGAGCTCGTCCCCGACGAGCTCGGCGACTGGCCCATGCACTGCCACATGACCCACCACATCATGACGCAGATGGGCCACGGCACCCCGCCGCTCATCGGCGCCGACACGCGCGCGCTCGACAAGCGCATGCGGCGCGTCGTTCCCCGCTACATGACGATGGGCACGAGCGGCATGGGCGAAATGTCCGTCATGAACATGCCCATTCCGCCGAACAGCCTCCCCATGCGCGCGACGCCCGGCCCCTTCGGCCCGATCGACATGGGGGGCATGTTCACGATTCTGAAGGTGCGGGAAAACGCCGACACTGCGGACCCCGCCGGCTGGTACGAGCACCCGCCCGGCACCGTCGCGAGCCGCGTCGATCCGGCGCGCGCAAAAGCCGACGGCATCGATATCGGCAAGGCGCCGCCCGCGACGCCCCCCACGGGGCACGAGCACCGCTGACTCCAGGCGGCTCGGCAACGCCTGCATGCTCCCGAGCAGTATCGACGAAATCTTCGGCCCGCTATTTCATGCCTCGCGCGGAGCCGTCGACGCGCTCCCCCACGAACGCGCGCACGGCCGTCGCGTGGGGACTCTCGGGAAATCGCGCCAAGAATTCGAGCGCGCGGGCGCCGGCAGCGGCTCGCTCGCCGCTCCGATGAAGGAGCTCGATGACGAGCGCTTCGCGTTCCTGACTGAGCTCGGGCGCCGTGAACTTCTGACGTGACGCTTCGAGCGTCGCGAATGCGGCCGCGAGCGCCCCGGCGCGAAGCTCGGCGCGCGCCCGATGCAGCAACGCCGCTTCTTCCTTCAAACGACTCGCCGCGAGCGCTCGCTCGTCCGACGGCGGAAAGCTCGCGACCGACGGTGTGACGGCTGCCGCTTCGGACGGCGGCGCGGCGACCCGGGGCTCCGGTGGACTCGGGCTGGCTTGCGGGCGCGGCGCGACGAGCGTCGCCGCGGGTTCGCCCGGCAAAGCTTCGACGGGAGCGCGCTCGGTTTCGTTCGAGGGCCCCGGCTCGACCGATCGTGCGACGCGAGCGACCTCGACGCTCGGAAGCCGTACGTCTGATTCCGGCGGCGTCGGCGAACGCACGAGGAAGTGGCTGCCCGCGAATCCGGCGAAGCTCACGCCGATGCCGAGCACGAAGCCCTTGCCGAGCGTGACGAGCGTCGCTGCGCTGGTCGCGAGAGCGCCCTTGCCGAGTCCGCCGGCCGCGACCTCGACGGACGGCGAGGGCTCGACTCCGCTCGGAACGACGGGAGCCGCGGCCGCGAGCACGCGAGCGAACACGGCGAGTTCGGCGGCGGACGGCGGCGGTGCGTCGAGCTCCGAGCGCAGGACGGAGCGCTCGAAATCGTCGGCGTCTCCATGAGAATCGAGCAGGCGTTTCGGCAGCGTCATGGTTTGTCTCCCATGCGGGCAAGGTCGAAGGCTTCCCGAGAACGCGCGCGCTCGAGCACCCGGCGAAACGTGTCGCGCGCGAGCCGAAGCCGCGAATACACGGTCGCGAGCGGAGCGGACGCGACCTCGGCGATTTCGTCACCCGTCATGCCCTCGAGCTCGAACAAGACGAACACGGTGCGCTGCTC
>DASUTR010000902.1:0-12022 GCA_036374535.1 Polyangiaceae bacterium | reverse complement strand
CCCGCGGCAGCCGAACCCGAGGCCATAGGCGGACCAGACGACGACCTCGCCGTCCTCGTCGGCCAGAGTCTTCGCGAGGAGCTCGGCGGCGCGCGCGTCGGCGATGCGGGCAAGGGCGCGCGCGGCGGCGCGGCGAACGCGCACATCGCGCTCGAAGAGATCGAGGTCGAGCACGTCGCGGCTGGCGCGACGTTGCTCGGCCGAAGCGAGCGCGGATTCGCGCCCCGCGGGGCGCGGCGGCGATCCGGAAGCTCGCGGCGCTGCAGACCGTGCCGCGCCCGCGTCGGGTCCCGCGTCGTGCTTTCCGCAGCTCGCGAGCACGAGCGCAGCGGCGATGACGGCGCGCCGCCCGTTCACCATCCGCGGGCCACCGCGCGCACGTAAAACCACGCGCCGCGCTCGCGAAGCGCGCGAAAGAGCGCCCGTAGGGGCGGAATCGGCGGCGAGACGGCGAAAAGCCCCGCGGCGTCGAAGCCCGCGCGCCGAAAGCAATAGAGGGCGCGGCGAAGGTGCCAGTCGCAGGTGACGACGCCCACCGAGCGCCGTCCCGAGGCGAGCAGGAGATGCGCGGTTTTGACGGCATTTTCGTGGGTGGTTCGCGACTCACGTTCGAGCAGCAATGCTTCGCGTGGCACGCCGAGCTCCGCGAGCGCTCGAGCGAGCGCGTCGGCTTCGACGACGCCGTTCCAGCGCCGCCCGCCGCTCACGACGAGCACGGGCGCGAGACCTTCGTGGTAGGCGCTCGCCGCGCGTTCGACGCGCCGCGCCGCCGCGCCCGAAAGCGGCGTGCCCCGCACGGGACAGCCGAGGAGCACGAGCGCGTCGAACCGCACGCGCGCTACGATAGCTCAGGCTTCTGCTCGCCGCCGAGGCGTTTCAGCGCGCGCTCGACGATCCACGCGGGGCCGACGAGAAGGTGCACGAGGTTCCTGAGGAACGCGGGTGAACGATGCTCGAAGGCGAGGTGGCCGACGAACTGGAGGACCCACCCCCCGATGAAAATCGTGAGGCCGAGCCAGAGCGGGAGCGCGCGCCCGAGCGCGATGAGCGCGGCGAAGAGCAGCGTCGTCGCCAGGCCGAGGAGGCGCGCCGAAACGAGATAGTAGATCCCGATCGCGGCGCCGATGACCTCGGCGAGCGTCAGCGTGTAGCCGCCGAACGTCGCGATTCGCACGAGGCCGAGCAGCGTCGCCGAGCCGGCCACGATGCTCGGAATCCCGAGGTAGTGGCAGAGCTCGTTGCCGAACGTCTGGTGGAAGCCCGAGTAGTCGTCGAGCTTCTCACGCATGCTGGCGGGAACGGCCGCGAACACCCGTCGAGTTTAGCAGAGCCGGGCAACCGAGGCCCGGCGCCGCGCGTCATTGAATCTGCAGGAGCTCGATGTCGAAGACGAGCATGCCCGAGGGCGCGCCCGGCCGGGTCGGCTTGTCGCCGTACGCGAGCTCACCGGGGATCCAGAAGCGCGTCTTCTCGCCTTCGACCATGAGCTGCACGCCTTCGGTCCAACCCTTGATGACGCCGTTCAGCGAGAAGCTCGACGGTTGACCGCGCTGGACCGAGCTGTCGAAGAGCTTCCCGTCGGTCGTCCAACCGCTGTAGTGCACGGTGACGCGGCTCGTCGCCGTCGGGTGGGTCGTGCCCTTGCCCTTCGTGAGCACTTTGTAGGACATCCCCGACGCCGTCTTCTTCGCGCCGGCCGGCGGCTTCGCGACGTCCTTCGGAGTTTCGGGCGCTTTCATGATCTCGAGGAGCTCGACGTCGAAGACGAGATCACCGGCGGGCGCGCCGGGCATTTTCGGCGTCTCGCCGTAGGCGAGGTTCGCCGGGATCCAGAACCTTCGCTTCTCGCCCTCGACCATGAGCTGAAGGCCCTCGGTCCACCCGGGGATGACGTTGCCGAGACCGAACGTGATGGGTTTGTCCGCGGGGCTCGCGTCGAACATCTTGCCGTCTTTCGTCCAGCCGGCGTAGCCGACGCGCACCTGATCGCTCGGGCCCGGGCGCACCTTGCCCTTGCCGGGGGTGAGCACCTTGCTCGAAAGACCCGATTTCGACTTCGCCGCGTCCTTGGGCGGAGCGGCGACATCGTCGGGCGCCGGAAGCGGCGCTGGCCCCGGGGGAGCGGGCGGCGGGATCTCCGGGGCGGCGGCTTTCTGGACCTCGCTCGCCGCAGGCGGCGCTTCTGCCTCCGGAATGGGCTCGGGCTTCGGCTCCTCCTTCCGGCAGCCGAAGGCGACGAGGAGGGCGATGAGCGAGAGTCCGAATCGAGAGGAGGCGCGCATGCGCGGGGAGTCTGGTCGAGACTCCGGGGGTTTTCAATGCGGGGCCGGGGGGGCCTGGCACGGGGCACCGAAACGTGTACGTTCCGACGCGTGCTGCGGAGAAATCGTGCCGTTCTCATGGTGGTCGCGTGCGTCGCTGCGTGCGCAACGCATCGAGTGGGAAGAACCAAGCTTCCCGACGGAAGTTTCAAGCTCGAATGTCGGAAGGGCCTCGCCGACTGCCTGACGGACCTCACCATCGACATTTGCCGCGACTACGGCTACCACGTCGTGCGCGGGGAAGAAGTCGTCGAGCGGATCGGCGTCGAGCCGGTGAACAGCATCAACGTGTCGAGCGAGGCCATCGTGCGCTGTCGTTCGAGCCGCGCGCTCTTCGGGGGCGACGGCGCTCCGGCCGTGGCCTCGACCAAGGCCGCCCCGGCCGCCCCGGGGGGCTGCTTTCCCGGCTCCACCCAGGCATG
Source organism: Polyangiaceae bacterium (assembly GCA_036374535.1). Lineage (GTDB taxonomy): Bacteria > Myxococcota_A > Polyangia > Polyangiales > Polyangiaceae > PMG-095. The sequence goes on along the minus strand of DASUTR010000902.1, from coordinate 9,279 downwards.
CCTCGGACCCGGTGCTTGCAAGGGCGCGCAGACCTGCGGCGCCGACGGCAAGAGCTACAGCGCGTGCGACTGCGGCGGGGCTCCCGCGGCCGTTCCCGCGCCGGCCCCCGAGGCGCCCGCGACCATCGCGCCCGCCCCCGTCCTCGACGGCGGTGCTCCGTAGGTCGCGAGGTCTCTTGGCGCGCTCGAGCTCGAAGTCGCTGCGAACGGCGTCGCTCGGACTCGGCTTTGCGACCGCGGCCGTGCTCCTCGCGGGCCTGGCCGCGCGCACGCCTTTGCGCGCGCGTGACGAAGCAGCGCTTGCTCCGCTAGCACCCCCCGGGCCTTCGCCCCTCGACGCCGCGTGCGACGAGCACCGGCTCGTCAAACCGACGGGCGAAACGACGGGTCTCGGCTGCGACGAGGTGCGCCGCGTGATTCGCCAGATCCACGCGCGCTTTCCCGCGCCGATCGCAGCACCCGAACCGTCGCAGTTCGCCGAAGGCGTCGCCAACTGGCTCGACCCGTACGGTTTCTGGTCGGCGGCGAGCGAGGCTCCGTCGCGCGCGGTCGTGTTCGCGAACGCCGAGCGGCTGCTCGCCGAGCTCCGCGCTCCGCCCGGCGGCCGCTGCGACGCAGCTCGGGAGGTCGGGGTCACGCTCGCGGGCTTCATGGACGAGCTTCGCGGGGTGTACGATCACGCCGCCGCGACGGCGCCGAGGATCTCGCGCGAGGCCGCCGGCGCCCTCGGCATCGAGCCCGCGTTCGAGGACGGCCAGGTGACGAAGTCCGCGCGCGAGCTCGCGCGCGAGCTCGGTGGCCGCATGGGTGCGATCGAGCTCGCGTACGGCGACGCGCTCGCGCCGTACGTCGCGGCCGGGCGCGAGCGCTACTTCCCGGCGCTCGACGGCGACGGCTGGAAGCGCCTCGTGCTCGCGGCGGCGCTCCGCGGCTACATCGAGGTTACCGATGCGCACGGCCAATGGGCGCCGCTCGACGAGGAGTGGTCGCTCTACGCCGGCGATCCGAGCTTTTACGATCCGGAGCGCCTATGGGGCGACATGGTGAGAACGCCGCTCGGCGTGCGCATCGTCGATCAGCCGAGCTATCCGCTCGAGGTCGATGACCTCGTGCTCGCCGTGGACGGCGTCGCAACGTCCGGCTTGAGCTTCGAGCAGGTCGAGCAGCTGTCGCGCGTCACGGACGCCGAAGAGCCGGGGGCGAGCGCGCGCGAGCTCGTGATTTTGCGCCAGGGCGAACCCGCGCCGGCAGCGCTCACGATCGAGGGCGTTCCACCGGACGCGGCGAGCGAAGCCGACGAGCTTACCGGCGACGAGCTCGACGTCGAGCTCGTGCCGTACGGCCGATCCTACGCGGCCGTGATCGCCGTACCGTTCATTCGCGACGATCTCGGCGAGCGGCTCGTCGAAGCGCTGTCGGAGCTCGCTTCGGACGGCCCCCCCGAGGGGCTGCTCCTCGACCTTCGCGGAAACGCCGGCGGGTCCATGGACGGTGCGACGAGCGCGCTCTCGCTCTTCTTGCCTGGAGCGCCGGTGTTCTCGCTGCTCCACTCGGGTCGTCTCGTCGAGGTGCTTCACACCGAGAGCGCCGCGGGCGAGCGCTTCGAGGGTCCGCTCGCGGTGCTGGTCGACGGGGAGACGGCGAGCGCCGCGGAGATGATCGCGGGCGCCCTCGATCGCTACCGGCGCGCGGTTCTCCTCGGCCAGCCGACCTACGGCAAAGGCTGCGTGCAGGAGTACTTCCACGACGACGCCGGCGCCGGCATTCTGCGCCTCACGACGCGCCTCTACACCCTGCCGGACGGCTCGGCAGTCCAGCGCCGGGGGCTCGTCCCGGCCGTCTCGCTCCCCATGTCCCGCGCGGTCCAACACGAGGCCGACGTGCCCGGCACGCTCGCCGGCATCGACGGTCCCGACGTGCGCGTGAAGCTCCCCGACGCGCCGGCCTGGCCGAGCCCCGAAGGGCGCCTCGGCCCGTGCAGCGACCGCCTCGTCTGCGCCGCTCTCGGTCACGCCGCGCGCGTCCCTGCGCGGGCTTTTCGCGGTGATTTCGGGCCGCGCGACAAAACCGCCCGTCGCCGGCCGGACTCGCTCCGGCGCTGACCGGAAAGTGATGCTAGCCTGCCGCGACCGTTTTCGGCCGTCGTCATGAGCTCGTATCCCGAGCATCCCATCGAGGATGCGCCCTTCCCGGAAACCGTGAGCGCCAACGGAAGCGGTCCCGAGCCCGTCGTCTATCCTCTGGACCTCGACGAGCGGCGCATCGACGCGGACGCCGCCAAGGTAGTGCGCCGGCTCGTTCGTCAGGGGCACGAGGCTTACCTCGTCGGCGGCGGCGTGCGGGACCTGCTCGTCGGGCGAGCCCCGAAGGACTTCGACGTTGCGACGAGCGCTCGCCCCGACGACGTACGGCGTCTATTCAAGAATTCGCGCGTCATCGGCCGCCGCTTTCGCCTCGTCCACGTGCTCTTCAGCGGTCGCAAGGTGATCGAGACCGCGACGTTCCGGCGCGCGCCCGAGCAAGAAGACGGCGAGAGCGACGACATCTTGATCCGCAACGACAACGTCTTCGGCGAGGCGTTCCAGGACGCCGCGCGCCGTGACTTTCGGATCAACGGGCTCTTTTACGACATCGAGCGGCGCGAGGTGCTCGACTGGGTCGGCGGCATGCCCGACATCGAGCGCCGCACCGTTCACACCATCGGCAACCCCATGGTGCGCTTTCGCGAGGATCCGGTGCGGATCCTGCGTGCCATCAAGTTTTGCGCGCGGCTCGATTTCGGCATGTCGCCGGAGGTGTACGACGCCATCGTGGCGTGCCGCACGGCGCTCGCGCGCGCCGCAAAACCGCGTCTTTTCGAGGAGCTCCTGCGGCTCCTGCGCGAGGGCGCCGCACATCGCTCGTTCTGGCTCTTGTGGGAAACGGGCGTGCTCGACGTGCTCTTGCCGGAGCTCGCGACCTACCTCGCGGATCTACCCGAGCGCGACGAGACGTTCTGGCGCGTGCTCGACGAGGTCGATCGCCGCACGAAAGCGCGTGGCCAGCCGGTCGACGAGGTGGTGCTCATCGCCATGCTGCTCATCGAGCCGCTCCGCGAAGCGTGTGTCGGCGCGCGCGATCGCGTCGAGGCAGCGCACCGGTTCCTCGAAGCGATCGTCGATCGCTTGAACGTACCGCGCCGCGTCGCGGAGCCAGTGCGCCGCGTCGCCGCCATGCTGCCGCGCATCGAAGCCGGGCGCACGGGGCGTTTCGCGCGCACGAGCCTGTACCCCGTCGCGCACGAGATCGCGTCGATCTACGCCGCCGCGCAAGGGCGAGAGCTCGTCGATGCTCCGCCGCCCGTCGTATCGTCGGCCGAAGCGCTCGAGACGAACCGTCGCCGTCGCCGTCGCCGTCGCTGAGCCGTCTCCCTCGCAGGGCTCCAAGGCGCGCACGGAAACGAGCGCGGCGCGCCGGCGCTGAGCCGCCAGCCCCGGGGCGCTTGGATCCTGCCCGAAACGTCGACGCAGGCGGCGCCGATCAGCCAGACGTCGAGCACGCGGTCGCCCTCGCCTTCCACGATGTCGAGAAGCGCGTCGGTCAAGCGCATCGGCGTCTTCTCGCGCGTGCGGACGGGGCGGCACCTCGCCGCCGTGAGCCGCACCTCGCCGGGGGCGCTCGTCACGACGAGCTCGAGCACGTAAAACGTCCACGGAAACGCCCCGAGCGTCGCCACCGCTTCGCGCCGCGCGCAGAGTCGCCGAGCGAGCTTCGTGGCGACCTCCCGCTCGGCGCCCTCCTGCACGGCAAGCCTCGCGAGCAGCGGTCGCTGGCGACAAAAAGCTTCGAACTCAGGCACCCGCGGCGCGTCGGTTTCGAAGAAGCGCCGGTAGGCCCAAATCCACACGAGCGCGAACAGCCACGCGGCATGAAGCAAGACAGGACCATCCATCCCGGGAGCTTCGTGCGCCCCGTTTCGGGCGGCTTGGGCGGGCGCGCCAAAACCGTTGGCAGCTCGCGCCAAACTCGAGCTTCAGCCGCGGCCGTCGCGGAAGCTTCGCGGTGTCGTGCCCGTCCAGCGCACGAACGCCCGATGAAACGCGCTCACGTCGGAGTAGCCGAGCAAGAACGCGGTCTCCTGCACACCGAGCCGGCGCTCGGAAAGGTAGCGTTCGGCGAGATTTCGGCGAAGGCCGTCCGAGAGCTCCTCGAAGCTCGTCCCCTCCTCGCGCAGGCGGCGCTGGAGCGTGCGCTTCGTGAGCGAGAACGACGCCGCCACGCTCTCGAGATCGAACGTGGCGTGGGGAAGGCGTTCGCCGAGCGCACGCTTCACGCGCGCGGTCCACGTCGTATCCTCGTGAAGCTCGGCGAGAAGCGCCCGGGCGTGCGCCGTGACGAGCTCGCCGAGCGCCGGATCGGCCGTGAGCACGGGCAGGTCGAGCGTCGTGCGATCGAAGACGATGGAGTCCGTGTCCTGGCCGAAACGGACATGACGGCCGAAGACGCGGGCGTGCCGTTCCACCGAGCTCGGCTCGGCGTGTTGGAAGCGCACGAGCGCGGGCGCCACCTCCCGCCCCGTGGCGCGTCGCATCGTGAAGACGAGCTGCGCAAAGCCGAACTCGATGGCGTGGCGCGGCGCCCGGAACGAGACGTCGCCGACATGGTGAACGTACGTCGTGTCTCGGGCCGCGCGCACGAGCTCGCCGGCCGCGCGGTCGTGGAGCAGGCGCTGGAACCGGACGGCGTGCGCGAGACCCTCGTCGAGCGTCGGGCTGCTCAAGACGAACCACGCGGCGGTCGAGATGGGTGCCCCGCGCACGAGCTCGGCGAGCCACAAGCCGAAGTCGTCGTTTCCTGTCAGGCGCGGCAGGAGCTCCCAAAGCTCGAGCGCCGTGCGGGCGGACACGCGCGCATCCGGGTCGGCCAGCAGCGACGGCTCGAGCGTCGCGAGCGTCTTTGCACCCCGTTCGACGAGCTCGGGCCAGCCGATGCCCGCAGCCGCCGCGCCCGTCACGAGCGCCCGCACGATGAGGACCGAGATGGTTCCGTCGGCGGGGCTGGGGGACAACGGCGCGAGCCTCCCCGGCGTCCTGTCGGGACGCTCAGTTCGAGTTCATCTCGACGCGAAGCAGGCGACGGCCGATGAAGACGTAGTCCCCGTGGCTCAGCGCGCGTTCGGCCTTGATGCGGACGTACGTGCCGTTGCGGCTGTCGAGATCGGTGAGGTAATAGCGGCCTTCGCGCTCTTCGACGGTGCAGTGGCGCGACGACATGAAGAGATCGGCGGGGAAATTCAGGTCGCCGTCTTCACGCCCGATCTGGATGCTCGTGCCGCGCGTGCACACCGTCATGCCGACGGCGCCGCCCTCGAGGAGCTGGTTCAGGCGGAAAGCGCTCGGGTACTTCGGCGACGAGTAGAAGTACGTGCCGTCGGGATCGGCGCCGTCCGACGCCTTCGGCGTCGGGTCGAGGCGGAAGAGCTGCTCGCCCGCGAGGAACGTGTCGCCCGGAGCGATCTCGACCGACCCGCGGATTCGGAAATAGACGCCGTTCAGCGACCCTTCGTCGCGCACGACGAGCCGATCGTCTCGGTAGAAGAAGTTCGCGTGCTTCGGTGAAACGAACGGATCCTCGGGAAACTCCACCTGACCGGCGCGGCCGACGATGTGTTGGTCCGCCTTCAGATGGTACGAAAGACCGTCCATGCCCTCGCCGCGGATGAGGATGAGCCGCGCCTTCGCGGGGTCCTGCATGTCGCTGTAAAACTCGACCGACTGGTGGAGCATCGCGTCCGGCACGGGCGCGCCGCAGCGGCCGCAGAATTTGTGGCCACTCGGCACGGGAGTCATGCACGACTCGCAGACGTAATACCTCGCTTGATCCATCGGCTTCTCCTGAGGGCGCGCTTTGCTCGCGCCGTCGTCCCCGCTCGGGACGGGACGTTGACCGGACTTTGCTTCGATCGGGACCGAATGAGAATCGAATTTCGGCGGCAGCGTGAATCCGCCCGATACGCCGCGTGATGCTAGCGGGTCGGCTGGCCGGATTGCCAGCTCATTCCCGCACGTGGGACAGAACTTCGCCTCGCGGCGACAAAACGTATCGCAGGCCCCGCACACGAGGCCGACTTGGTCGCGGTCGAGGGACCCCTGGATCACGCGATAACCCGCTCCCTACCGAATATAGGTGAATCGGGTCGCGGAGTCGAAGAAGCCCTCGCGGCCGAACAGGCGGAAGAAGACCGTCTCCTTGCAGGTCGCACGATCGACGGCCCCGAAATCGCGCGAGTCGTAGGGAAAGCGGCGGTTGTCGCTCACGAGGAGCACCTCACCCGGATTCAACTTCGCCTCGAACGTCGGAACATCGGCGATCGCCTCGGCCTCGCCGCGTTCGTGCACCGACCCGTTGATCACTTCGGTACTGCAGCGCAGCTCGATTTCGTTGCCGTTTCTCGGCGCTTTCACCGTGAAGCGAGCGTGCGAGCAGCTGCCTTCGCTCGGCAAGCGCTTGCCGTCGATCTCGACGTACGTTCCCGAGACCGTGACGTGCTGGCCCTCGTCGCCGACCATGCGCCCGACGACGACGCGGTCGGCGTGTTTGGGCTCCGGACACAGCGCGAGCGAGCCGACCGCCGGCGGTGAGAGTCGCCAGAGCAGCACCCAATCGCCGCCCCGCAGCGCCGGACCGACCGATGCGACGAGGTAGGGGTCGTTGTCCGGCACTTTCCACCAGCGGATCGCCGTTAGCCGGAAGAGGACGACGACGGCGATGATGCCGATCACGGCCCAGAGCGCGAATCGCCCGATCGCCCGCATGCGGCGAATGCTAGCGCGCCGGTGCGTCCGCCGTCACTTTTGCGACGCGGATCGGCTGCGGCTGCACTCGACCGGCGGAAGCTCGTTCGGGCTCATCCCGTCGGATACGAACTTCGCCTGGGTGAACAGGGCTCGCCACGCGTCGAGCCGCGTGAACTCGGCGCGTCCGACGGTGTTCTCGTTGCCGTCCATCACGGCCTGCGAGATGACGCCCACGATCTCGCCCCGCTCCTTGTCGACGATGGGGCCCCCCGAATCTCCAGGGCAGATGCTCGCGTCGAGCCGGAACCGGCTGTCCATGACCTGATCGATGGGCCCACCCTCACGAACCGTGCGGCACATGGCACCCGAATTGAAGCAGCGGCCGAAGCCGACGGGTTCGAGCTCCTGGCCGACGACGGGCCGGTCGTCGAGCCGTGGCTGGCGCACGGGCACGCCGACGAGCCGCCGCTCGAGCACGAGAATCGCGATGTCGCCCTCGCCCGCCGCCCAACCGCACGTTGGGGTGAGCACTGCGCGGACGCTCACCTCACCCCAGGCGAAGTGATCGCCCCCGAGCTCGACGCGGACCTCTTCGGCACGAACGTCGGAGGACAGCATTTCTCCGTGCGGTCCGCGGACGGCGACGCAATGGTGCGCCGTGAGCACGCGATCTTCCTCGATGAGCGCGCCCGAGCACGTGACCTTGCCCGCGACGACGCGCACGACGTAGTCGTCGTCCGTCGCGAGCGCGAGCGGCACGCCGTTCGTTTCGAGCTGCTCTTCGACTTCGGCGAACGCCGCCGGCCGTGCCTGTTGCTGCTGCCGCATACCGGGGAAACGAGCACACGCCGTCACGAGCGCGACGATCAGCGCGCAGAGCACCGCCCGCGGCATGAATCGTCCGCAATCGGCCGGCCGCGCTCGGGTCGCGGTGGGTCGCTGCATGCAGGCAAATGGCAAAGACACCCTCCGGTGGCGAAAGGTTCCGACACACCAAACAAAAAAAGAATGGGTGCCCGGCTCACTCCAGTTTACGAATTTGGAATCGACTTTTCGACCCGAATCGACCGACGCAATGCAGCGTTGGCAGATGTAGGCGAATGTAGTGTGCGCGAGCGACGAGCGCTCGAGCGACCGTCGAACTGGTTCAGCCAGTAGCGTCAGCCGACGACGAGATCGTCCTTGTGAATCAGGACGGCGTCGGCGGTGCCCGCGCCGAGCACGGTTTCGAGCTCGCGGCCCTTCTTGCCGGCGGCGCGGGCGGCGTCGAGAGCGCCGAGGCGGGTGAGTCCGCGGCCGATCTCGCTGCCGTCGGCGCCGACGATCCTCACGGCGTCGCCCGGCTCGAACTCGCCGCGGACGCCGATGACGCCGATCGGGAGAAGGCTCGCTTTACCGGAGCGGACCGCCGTCGTCGCGCCGGCGTCGATGACGAGCGTCCCGTGGGGGCGAAGCGTGTAGGCGATCCAATGCTGCCGGGCGCGAAGCGGCGCGTCCACGCAAGGAAACAGCGTCCCCACGTCGTCGCCCCGCACGATGGCCCCGACGATTCCCGCGACCGTGGCGGGGGCAATCACGACCGACGCGCCGGACCGGGCGCCTTTGCGGGCGGCGTCCACCTTGCTCTGGATGCCGCCGGTTCCGACGCGCGCCTTGCCGGCCGAGGAAAGCACCGTCGCCGTTTCCTCCGGAGCCATGACGCTGATTCGCTGGCCGTTCGCGTCGAGCACGCCGTCCACGTCGGTCAACAGGACCAGGAGCTCGGCGCTCACGAGCGGAGCGACCATGGCCGCGAGCTGATCGTTGTCGCCGAAGTAGATTTCTTCGGTGGAGACGGTGTCGTTCTCGTTGACGATGGGGACGGCGCCGGCTTCGAGCAGCGCGGCGAGGGCGCCGCGCGCGTTGTTCATGCGATCGCGATCGGCCAGGTCGGCGTGCGTCAGGAGCACCTGGGCCGTCGTGATGCCGAGGGCGGCGAAGGCTTCGTCGTAGCGACGCATGAGCACCGATTGGCCCGCCGCGGCCGCCGCCTGCAGGCGCGCCGTTTCCTTCGGGCGCGTCGTGTAGCCGAGCCGATGGCAGCCGATGGCGATCGCTCCGCTCGTCACGACGACGACCGAGCGCTTCGCGGCGCGGAGCTCGGCGACCTCCGCGGCGAGCCGCGGGATCATCTCGGCGTCGCCCGCGAGCATGCGCGAGCCGATCTTCACGACGATGCGCCGCGCCTGCGAAAGCTCCGTTCGGCCGTTCACGCCGGCCCCATAGCACGGGGCGGGCGGCGGCGTCCGTTCGCGACACTGTCGGCTCGAGCGAGCAGGTCGCGCAGCCATTGGAGGATGGCTGGCACGCAACGCCGCGTTAGTACGAATGGCCGCTGTCTCATTTCCGTGACACGTTCCGCGGTCGCCACGAACCAGGAACGCGTCGCTATTTCGAGCACTCAGAGTCGGAGATTTCTTATCAAGATTGCAAGAGCGAGAGTCACACACGCGATGAGAACTAC
>DASUTR010000901.1:0-23777 GCA_036374535.1 Polyangiaceae bacterium | reverse complement strand
AGCGAGCGCGAGGAAACGCCGATCCCGCTTCTGGCGCACGATTTCGTCGAGCACGCCGACGGAACGCTCGGCGCCCTCGTGCTCGAAGATCGCGAGGGAGCCGACGGCGAAATGGTGCGCGGCAACAAGGTCGTCGAGGTGGCTCCCGACGGAACACGGACCGACGTCTGGACCACCTGGGATTGCTTCGATCCGATGGAGCATCCCGGCAACGACGGCAACACGGGTTGGACGTTCACGAACGCGCTCGACTACGACGCGGTCGACGACGTCTATCTCGTGGGCATCCGGAATTTCGACAGCATCACGCGCGTGAATCGTCAGACGGGCGAATGCGAGTGGGTGCTCGGCGACGTCGGGGCCACCATCGAGATCGACACGTTGTCGGCGACGTTCCACCATCAACATCAATTTCAGATGTTCGGCACGTGCACGCCGGACCGCACCGGCTCGCCGTGTCACCTGCTCGTGATGGATAACGAAGGAAGTCTGGTCGAGAACGAGTCGCGTATCCTGGAATACGAGGTCGATTTCGAAACCAACGTCGCCACCGAGGTGTGGAGCCACGTCTCCGATCCTTCCGTTTTCACGTACGTGCTCGGCGAGCCGACGCGCTACTCGAACGGCGACACCTTCATCAACTGGTCCACCGCGGGACAGATGGAACGCGTTACGGAAACGGGCGAGGTCGTGTGGAAGCTCAATTCGGGCAGCGGCGGCGTCTTCGGCTTCAACACTCTTGCAAAGTCGTTCTACGAACCTTGAAACACCTGGTTTGGCTTGCGGTGCCGCTCACCGCCACGGTCGCCTCGACGGCCCTGGCGGGCGGCTACTTTTCCGGTGAGAAGGGCGCGCGCGTCGCAGGCCGCGCCGGCGCCGTCACGGCGAAAGCCGACGACATCATGGCCGTCCAATACAACCCCGCCGGACTCTCCGACGTGGGGACGACCCTGATCCAGGTCGGCAACCGCTTTTCGTACAACGCGTATTCGTTCACCCGGAAGCCGACGCTCGACTGGGGCACCCTCGAAAACGGTGTCCCGCCGTACGTCACCTTCGACGAGGTCGAGAACGACACGCCCTGGCAGGTGCTCGATCCGCTGGTCGGCGTCGCGACGAATTTCGGCTTGAACGATTGGGGATTCGCGTTCGCGGTGTACGCGCCGCCCGGCATCGCGCACGAGCGCTACCCGGAAGACGGCGGGCAGCGCTACATGATGGTCGAACGCGAAGCCATCATCTTGAACTACAGCCTCTCAGCGGCGTGGCAATACCGAAAGACGTTCGGCGTGGGAGCGAGCCTGCAGTGGATCGCCGTGCCGAAGCTCCGCTACTCGCTCGTCGTCGACGGTCACGGCATGGGCAACGACGACGCGTACCCGGTCTCGAGCCCCTACGACCTCCGCGCCACCGTAGACGGCAAAGATCTCTTCACGCCGAACGCGATCCTCGGCGCCTGGTACAAGCCCGCGGAGTTCCTCGAAATCGGCGTCTCCGGCCAGGTGATTCCCGCTTCCATCGAGACCGCGAGCACGCTCGACCTCGACCCGCTGTCGACCGGCATTACCGAAGACGTGGTCCTCACGCGCGACGGTAAGGAGGCGAACGACGTGAGCCTGGAGCTGCCGCTGCCGATGACGGCTCGGCTCGGGGTGCGCTACATCCACCTGCAGAACGGCCGGGAGCTCTTCGACGTCGAGCTCGACGTTTCGTACGAGACCTGGTCGCGCGTCGAGAGCTTCAAGATCGACAGCAACGAGCTCGTCGCGAATCTCTTGGGCCAGCGCGTCGACGTGGGCAACATCGAGGTCGAAAAAGAGTGGCAGGACACGATCACGGTGCAGCTCGGCGGGGACTACGCCGTCGTGCCGAACCTCGTGACGGCGCGCGGCGGCGTGTTCTACGAAAGCGCAGTCGCTCCCGACGCGTACGCCAACGTCGACTTCGTGGGCGGCGAGCAGCTCGGCGCCGCGCTCGGCGGCTCGGTGTTCGTCGATCGGTTCGAGGTCGCGGTTGCGTACGGCTTTCGCGTACAACCCACGGTCAGCGTGACCGAGAAGGAGTCACGCGTGTACCAGGAGACCCCGGCGTCGCTCTGCGACGCGCCGTACACCGGTGACAACTGCCACCCGGCGTATCGGGGGCGTCCGGGCCCGCCCGCGAACGCCGGAACCTATCGCGCGCACTCGCACGTCGCCTCGCTCGACGTCTTGTATCGTTTTTAGCCGTAAAACTTCGACCTCGGGCGCCACGCTGGACGTGCGTGGCGGCGCGGGGCTATACCTGAACGTATGCTCAGTTCAGGTGGCGAGGTAAAGGTTTCGGACGGCGGCGTGAACTACGAAAGCACGCCGCTCGTCGAGCTCGAGCTCGACGGCATTCAGTATCGGATCGACGCCGGCAAGCAGGGCACCGCTCTCTGCATCTCGACGCGCGACGCGGGCACGTGGGCCTGGAGCTTCGGCGGCGAAGCTCGGTGGGACGGGAGCATGCTGCGGGCGAAGGCGTTCGAGCGACCCGTGCTCACCTCGCTCGCGACGGCGCTCCGCGCTGCTCTCGAAAACGGCGACTAATCGAGCACTACACGAACGCCACAACCGAGGCGAACTGGTGGCGGCGCGGTAAGGCAAATCGCGGATTTCGGCGTCTCGTTGACGGGAGGCAGGTCCGAATCCTGCAGAGCGTCAATTCCACGTTCTTACCATGTCGATTGGGATGAGGAAGGGCGCCGGTATCGATTACTACGTTCGTGATCTCGAACGGATCCGCCGGCACTATCTGAGGGGCATGGGCTTCGCGGAAGTCGCGCGGAGCTCGCCGCGACGAGAGCGCGAAAGCGGGCAACGCTCACTCGCTTTCCGAGCCGGCGAGGGGATCATTACCTGCTCATCGCCGCTCGACGAGCAGGGCCCGGCGGGCCGCTACCTATCGCGGCATCCCGACGGTATCGGCGCGGTGACGTTCGAGGTCGAAGACGTGGCTTCGGCCTTCACGAGGCTCGAGCACAACGGCGCGACGCCGGCGGGCGAGATCGAATGGACGCGAGACGAACGCGGCAGCTACGGCGAGTTCGTCATCACGACGCCGGTCGGTGACACGCTGTTTCGTTTCGTCGAACGGCGCGGACACGCGCCCATCTCGCCCGGGATGGAAAGCTACGACATTGCTCGCGGCGCGCACGAGGAGCTCGGGTTCACCGCGATCGATCACGTCACGCTGAACCTGCGCACCATGAAGCCGACGCTCTTGTGGCTCGAGCACGTGCTCGAGCTCGAGCCGTTCTGGGACGTCGAGTTCCACACGCGCCGGAGCGGCGACGGAGAGAGCGGTTCGGGCCTCCGATCGCAAGTCATGTGGGACCGAGCGAGCGGCATCAAGCTCGCCTGCAACGAACCGCTGCGACCTGGTTTCGAGAAGTCCCAGATCCATCTCTTTTGCGAGGACAATCGCGGCGAAGGCGTGCAGCACGTCGCGCTCGGCACCCGCAACATCGTCGACACCGTGCGCGCCCTACGTGCGCGCGGCGTGGACCTCATGCCGGCGCCGCCCGGCTACTACCGGGGCTTGTCCGAGCACCTCCAGAACCTCGGAGTCGATCGCATCGCCGAAGATCCGGCGGCGCTCGAAGCTCTGGGCATTCTGGTGGACGGCTCGGCGAACGACTCCTACCTGCTTCAGATCTTCCTACGCGAAGGAGCGGCGGCGTTCGGCGACCCGCAGGCGGGTTGCTTCTTCTTCGAGATCATCGAGCGCAAGGGCGACACGGGCTTCGGCGCCGGGAATTTTCGGGCGCTCTTCGACAGCGTCGAGGGCCAAAAGCTGGCCCGGATGGCCTGATGTCCCCCTGCCACCAGTCATTCGAGCGGCACGCTCTTGCGACCCCCGAAGCAACGGCCGTCCGCTTTCGAGACTCGACGCTGAGCTACGGCGAGCTCAACGCGCGCGCCAATCAGCTGGCCCACCATCTGCTGTCGCGAAGCATCCGACCGGAGGATCGCGTCGTCGTGTGCCTCGAGCCGGGGCTCGACATCGCGGTGGCTCTCTTGGGCATTCTCAAGGCCGGCGCGGTCTACGTTCCTCTCGACCCTGGCTATCCCGAGGAGCGCGTCCGCGTGATGCTCGAGGATACGCGTCCCGTTCTCGTTCTCACGGCGAGCGACGTCGCAGCCAAGCTCTCGTTCGAAGGGGCCGAAAAGCTCGAGCTCGACCAGACGCACGACGAAATCGCGCGCTCGCCCCGGCGGAATCCCGAGCTCCCGGTCGAACCCGAGCAGACCGCGTACGTCTATTACACGTCGGGCACGACCGGCGCGCCAAAAGGCGTGATGGCGAGTCAGCGGAACCTTTCGGCGTACGTCACGCTTGCTCGGGAACGCTACGGCATCACGAGTAAGGACACCGGACCTGCGATAGCGCGCTTCAGCTTCAGTATCAGCATGTTCGAGCTCCTCGTGCCGCTCGCCGCGGGTGGCACGCTGGTCGTGCTCGAACGAGCGCACGTGCTCGACCTCGAGCGGCTCAGCCGCACCCTCGAGGGCGTCACCTACTTTCACGCGGGGCCGAGCCTCTTGCGCAACCTGCTCCGCTTCATCAAGCGGCACTACGCGGATTTCTCGGCGTTCGCGCGAGTCCGCCACGCTTCGTCGGGCGGCGACATGGTTCCCGTGGAAGTGCTGGAAGCCATGCGCGACGTCTTCCCGAACGCAGAAGTCTTCGTGATCTACGGCTGCAGCGAGATCAGCTGCATGGGCTCGACCTACCCGGTGCCCCGCGACGTGCCGCTCGAGAAGACCTACGTCGGCAAGCCGTTCGACGGCGTCAGCGTGCGCGTCGTGGACGAGGCTCTTCGTCCGGTCGGGCTCGACGCGATCGGCGAGGTGCTGTTCGCGGGGCCGGGCGTCGTGAAGGGCTATCTCGGCCGGCCGGAGCTCACGTCGGAGAAATTCGTGGAGCTCGATGGAACGCGCTTCTATCGAACCGGCGACCTGGGGCGCCTCGATCGAGAGGGCGTGCTCGAGCTCGTCGGTCGCAGCGACTTTCAGCTCAAGCTCGGCGGTATGCGCATCGAGCCGGCCGAAATCGAGCATCACTTGCGCCGAGCCCCCGGGGTCGAAAACGGCGTGGTCGTGGCGCGCGCCATGCCCGACGGCGAAAAAGCCTTGGTCGCTTACGTGGTGATCGACGCGGAACGAGGCGGCGACCGCGCCTCGCGCAGCGGCGCCATCCGGCGCTACCTCGGCGAGCGGCTGCCCGAATACATGGTGCCGTCGCTCTACGTGGAGCTTCCGGCGTTGCCGCTCAATCACAACATGAAGATCGATCGCAAGGCGCTCCCCGAGCCGCCGCTCGACCATCGCTCGGTCGAGCACGCGCGGAGCCTGCGCGAGCCCGAGACTTCCACCGAGCGATGGCTCGCCGAGCTGTGGCAGCACGCGCTCGGCGTCGACAAGGTCGGACTCGACGACAACTTCTTCGACCTCGGCGGTCACTCGCTCTCGGCGCTCAAGCTCCTCATCGAAATCGACGTCGCGATCGGTGTCACGCTCACGGGTCTCGAGGTGTTGCGCGAACCCCTCGAAACGCTCGCGTTCCTCTGCGATCGCCGCCGCGGAAAGCTGCCGAGCGCCTCGCGAACTCGCTCGACGAGCGCGGCCCGCGACACCGTCGAGCTCTTCCATTTCGGTCCGGAGCAGAGCCTCTACGGAGCTCTCCACGGCGCGCCGGCGAGCGGCGCACGCCATGCGGTGTTGATCTGCGCGCCACTCGGCCACGAATACCTTCGTTCCCACTTCGTGCTCCAGCGCCTTTCGCGCAAGCTCGCCGCGCAGGGCGTGCCGGCGCTCAGGTTTCATTACTACGGATGCTGCGATTCGCTCGGCGACGCCGCGGACGCGACGCTCGGTCGCTGGCAGCGCGACATCGTCGCGGCTTACGAGGAACTCGGGCGGCGCACGCGCGCAACCCGCATCACGGCCGTCGGCGCGCGCTTGGGCGCGACGTTGCTTTCGAAAGTCACGAGCGAGCTCGAAGTCGACGGCGTGGTACTTTGGGATCCGGTGATGCGCGGCTCCGAGCATCGCGCGGAGCTCGAGCGCGCTCAGCGCTCGCTCCTGCGCGCCTCGCCGCGCTGGCCGCCGAAGCTCCTGGAACGGCGCGGCGACGGGCGGCGGGAGCTCCTCGGCGCGACCTATTCTTCGACGCTCTTGAAGGAGCTCGACCAGCTGACGCTCGAGCCCCCCCCGAGCTCCTGCAGCGTGGAGACGCTGATCACGAACTCGGGCTGGCTCGAGCTCGCCCATCTAGAAGATATGTTACCCGACGTGGGGATCTCTCGCGCGCTCGGTACGCGGGTGCTGGAGGCCGGGTTGAGAGTGCGCGAGGCCGGATGAAGGAGACGTGCTGCCAGTTCGGCCCTGGCCGTGCGCTCGCCGGTGTCGTGACCGAGCCGGCCGCCTCGACGCCGAGAGGTACCGTCGCCTTGGTCAGCGCCGGCGTGACGCCGAAGTTCGGTCCGTTCCGCCTGTACACCGAGCTCGCGCGGCAGCTCGCCGATCGAGGCTTTCGGGTACTGCGCTTCGACCTCGGCGGAATCGGCGACAGTAGCCAAGCCTTCGACGGCCAGCCTCTCGAACAGCGAACCGAGCTCCAAGTCGCTGCCGCGCTCGACTATCTCGCCGAACGTTTTCGCTGCGATCGCGTGGTGCTCGCCGGCCTGTGCTCGGGGGCCGACGATTCGTTCCGCTATGCGGCAGGGGACGCTCGGGTGTCCGGAGTCGTGATGGTGGACCCGTTCGCCTACCGAACGCGCGGCTTCGGCTGGCGCCACGTTCGCTATCGCGCGACGCGCCGGCTGCTCCGCGCCGTCGGTCTTTATCGGCCGCTTCCGAAGGGCGGCCCATCGCTCGTCGATTACCAGCACCTCTCGCAGTCCGAAGCCAGTCGCCTGTTGCAGCTTTTGCTCGCGCGCAAGGTTCGAGTGCACTTCGTCTACACGGCCGGCATGAGCGAGCGCTTCAACCACGAGCGCCAGCTCCAGACGATGTTCCCCGACGTTCAGTTCGACGGTCTCATCGAGGTCGACCATCTTCCCGACATCGACCACACGCAATTCCTCGAGGTCGATCGCCGAAAGCTCGTTCGGATCATCTCGCAGCGCATCGCGGAGTGGCATCCGGTGCGCGACCGTTCCGCGATCAATACCGGCAGTTACCGAAACGATTGTCGAACGTGAACTCGCCGGTCATGTCGTCCCACGTCGCGCGCCCGAGCACGGCCCACGTTTCCGCGCCGGCCGTGCCGGACGCCTTCATGAGCACGCTGTCGTGCCCTTCGTACTCGGGGATGAAGCCGTAAGACGATTCGGCTCCGTCCTGCATCGCTATCCACGCCGCGTTCCAGGCAAGCTCGTTCTTCTCGCACGCGCCGTCGACGTTCGTAACGACGGTCGGATTGCTGATCCGTGTTTTGTGCGTCCACGCGCACGCCGCGCCGTCGAGATCCGTGCAGTTCGGCGGCGCCTGGCCGGTGCGCTCGGACTCGAAGCGAATCTCGCAGATGTATTCGTCGAGCAGCCCCTCCTCGACGTTCTCCTGGCTCACCATGTACCAGCTCTCCATTGCCTCGTACGCGGTTTGCGTGACGGTGCCCTCGCCCTTCTGCCCGCAGACTCCGCGCTTCGTGAAGCCGCCCCCGCCCGAGCCTCCCGTACCACCCGTCTCGCTTCCTCCGGTTCCGGAGCCGCCGCTGCCGCCCGTCGCGTTGCCGCCCGTGGCGCTGCCGCCGGTCGAAGCGCCCGAGCTTCCGCCCATGGCGCTGCCGCCCGTGGAAGAACCCGAGCTTCCGCCCGTAGCGCTGCCGCCGGTCGCCGAGCCGCCCGTGCCACCCGTTTCTTCCCCGCCGTCGTCGGAGCCGCTGTCCGAACAGGCGATGGTCGAGGTGGCGAAGAGGACCAGAGAAAGCGCGGCGAATCGATGCATCGTTGAGTCGTTCCTTTTGCTCGTTCCGTTACTGAGGGCCACCCACGTTCAGGGAGTAGAGGTCCGCGACGAAGAAATTGTGGCCCACCATCTTATTGAAGAAGTCGTTGTTCTGCGCCGTCGTCGCCGGGGCATCGAACTTCACCATGAAGACCGTCTGCTTGTCGGGGGTGATCTCGCGGATCACGCCGCCCGTGCCTACGTTACCGATGACGTTGTTGTTCGGGAGCTTCATGGCCATGCCCTTGAACATCGCCCACTCTTGACCGGGGATCTGGAAGAACCAGCGCATGGTGAGCCGGCGGTTCGTGCGATCGATGTCGTACTCTTGATACGAGTGCTCGCCGGCGACGGGGTTGCGCGTCGCCATGGACAGCTGGTGGCCCGGCATGTGCGTCGAGAGAATGAGCGTCCCGTCTTTCGTGATGTTCGCGAAGTGCTGGTAGCCGAAATCCCACGAGCCGCCGTCGGGCGGAGCGGGTGTCGGCGCGAACGCATAACTGTCGGGATCTTCGCCGTACTGGCCGACGATCATGCCGGTCTGGCGGTGCACCTCGATGACGGTGCTGCGGTCGGGATACGACATGACGACCGTGTTGTCGCGCTCGTTCCAATTGATCGTGTTCGTGTAGCAAGACCCGCTCGTAAAGTGGGCGCGGCAATTCCAGATCATGCGCGACGTGCCGGAGCGCGTGCGCTCCATGAGCTGGTTGTTCGTGTCGTAGAGCAAGCTGCCGTCGGTCGTCACGTCGATGCAGTCGCCCACCGGCACGGAAATGCTCTCGCTGTAGGTCCCGTCGAGCGTGCGTTTCAGCACGCTGCGCGAGGATTGCCCGCCGCTGCTGAACGGGCGCTTTTCAATCCAGAGATAGCCGCCGTCGCGCGCGGCGCGCTGGAACGACGACGTCGCGCCGCTAGCAGGGTCCGAATAGTACCAGACGATGCGGCCCTGGCGATCGATGATGTAGAGCCAGAAGACTTCGTTGTAGTAGCAGTTCGTGCTGTTACAGCCGCCGTCCGAATTTTCGACGGCGCCGAGCATGAACTGCTCGGGGCTCGCGAGCGCGGCGTTGTACATGCTCACCTGCGGCACCGGCATGCCCGCGGGAATCGCGCCCGTCATGCCCATGTAGTCGCGCGTCTTGTAATCGACGCCGCCGACACGGCTCACCACACGAACGGTCACGTTGGTCGAACCGGGAACGCCGATCACGACGTCGCGCTTCATGCCGGTGCCGCCCGGCTTCGGACGCGACGTCATCACGCGGCCCTGCGGGAACGTGAACTCGAGGTGCACGGTGTCGGCCGCCGTCGCCTGCGTCCACGTCACGTTCAGCATCGTGCGGATTTCGGAGTGCACCGCGACGGTGACGCCCGAGACGTAGCTGTCGCCCGAGCCCGCGCCGCCGGCAGGAGCACCCGCTCCGCTCCCATTGGCTCCGCCCATACCGCCCGGAGCTCCGCCCGTAGCGCTGCCGCCCGGCGACGAGCCGGCCGGACCGGCCCCAGCCGAATCCGTGCCACCGGACGACGCACCGCCCATGTCCTGCCCCGCGCTACCGGCGCTTGCTCCGCCGGAGCCACCGTTGCTCGAGCCGCCGTTGCTCGAGCCGCCGTTCGTGCTGCCGCCCGTCGCGCTGCCGCCGGTGCTCGAGCCGCCGGTCGACGCGCCGGAAGTTCCCGACGCGCTGCTGCCTCCAGTGGCCGCGCCGTCGTCCGACGGCGTTTCGCTGCCACACGCGAGTGCCGGCGCGATGGCGAGAGCGAGAGGAAAGCTCAGGCGCGAGAGCAGAGATGACATGAGGGTTCTCCTTACCACCCGGTTAGAGCCCACAGGGGCCCGAACGGGCTCAGGGCCTGGGTCCGCCTCCGTTCATGGCGTAAAGATCGTTGACGAAGAAATTATTACCCACGTAGTTGTTGTAATTGTCATCAGTGATTGGAGCGTCGAACTTCACGTGGAAGACGGTCGCTTTATCTTGCGTTATCTCGCGAATGACGCCACCCGAGCCGTAGTTGGCGAGCACGTTGCCGTTCGCGAGCTTGATGGCCATGCCCTTCCACATGGCCCATTCGGGACCGGCGTTGTACGACCAGAGCAGGGTGAGGCGACGATTCGTGCGATCGATCGTCCATTCCTGAAACTCGTGCTCACCGGCGGTCGCCGTGTACGTGTCGTTGTGCCCCGGCTTGTGCGACGAGAGCATCAGCGTCCCCTGCGGGGAGAGGTTCGGAAAATGCTGGAACTCGAACGTGTAGTTCGCAGGTGAGTAGGCGTAGCTTCCGGTGTGATCGCCGTACGTGGCGACGAGCATGCCGGTTTGGCGGTGAATCTCCGCAACCGTATTTTCCTCGGGAAACGACGTCATGATGGTGTTCGTCGTTTCGTTCCAGTTGACCGTGTTCGAGTAGCACGCAAAGCCGGATCCGAAGGCCGTAGGACAGCTCCAGATGTTGCGCGTCTGTCCGGCTTTGGTGCGCTCCTTGAGCTGCCAGTTCGACCCCTCGGAGTTGTAGAGGAGACTCCCGTCGGTGGTCACGTCGATGGAGTCGGCGAGATCGGGAAGGTCGATCTGTTCGGAGTATTGATGATCGAGCGTCATCTTCAGCACGGCCTTGATGCCGGAGCGGCCGTACGGACGCTTCTCGATCCAGATGTACTCGCCGTCGCGCGCGTGACGCTGGAAGGACGACGTCGCGTTGCTCGCGGCGTCGGAGTAGTACCAGACCATGCGACCTTTGCGGTCCATGATGTACGTCCAGAAAACGCCGCGGTTGTAGCAGTTGCGGCCACCGGCACAGTTCTGCTGCGACAACTCCACGGCGCCGAAGAGATAGCGCTCGGGGCTCGCTCGCTGCGCGTCGTACATCGTCACCGTGGGCACCGGCAGGCCCGCGGGCAGCGCGCCCGTCGTTCCCATGTAGTCGCGCGTCGCATGCGCCGTGCCGCCGACCGTGCTCACGATGCGAAGGGTCACCGGCGTCGACGCGGGCACGCCGAGCGTCACGTCGCGCTTCGTGCCGGCGGCGCCGGGCTTCGCGCGCGAGCGCAAGATCTCGCCATTTTCGAACGTGAACTCGAGGTGCACGGTGTCGGCGGCCGTCGTCTGATTCCAGGTGACGACGAGGATCGTTCTCACCTGCGCGTGCACGGCGACGGCGACGTTGCTCACGTAGCCGTCACCCGAGCCGGCGCCGCCGGTGCTCGAGCCGGCGGTGCCGGCGCCAGCCATGCCGCCGGTCGCGGTGCCACCCGCCGGCGTGCCGCCGGTTCCCATGCCTCCGGCCGGCGCGCCACCCGTCGCGGCTCCGCCGCTTCCGCCCGTTTCGCTGCCACCCGTTCCCGTACCGCCCGTCGCAGTACCTCCCGTCGCGCTGCCGCCCGCCGCGCTGCCGCCCGTGCTCGCGCCGCCCGTCGCCGTGTTGCCGGACGTGCCCGCTACTCCGGACGACGCGCCGGCCGCGCCACCGTTCCCGACGCCGCCGTTCGCGCCGTCGTCACTCGGCTCGCCCTGCGACGAGCACGAGCTTGCTGCTACGAAGCAAATCGCGCCGAGGAGTGGGAACCACGCGCCGTGCGTCGAGTCGGTTTTCAGAGCAGCACCATTTCGGAAAAATAAATCTCGCGTGATTCGGGCATGAGACCGATCGGAGAACCGCTCGAGACGGCCGCGGGCTGTCCCGCGCACCACTGAGGCGAGGAAGATCACGCGTGCGACGAATCACTTTTCGCTCTCGCTCAAGGAATCCGCTGAGAGCGACGGCGAATCTCGCGCCCCTGCTAAACCTACTGTTTCGGTAGACTGAACTAGTGAGGCTGCGTCGAGCGTTCGCTCGGATTATCTTGTCGTTAACACACCTTGAGCCTGCCCGAACTCCACCTCTCGAGGCCGGGGGTGACCTTTCCGGAAACGCGCGTCGACAACGCAGAGATCCTGCGGCGCGTGCGAGCGCAGTACCGCGGCGACGACACGGAATGGCGCACCCTGGAATCGGCCATCGAACGCGTCTTCCACATGTGCGGAACGGAGGTGCGATACCTCGAACCGAATCGCGAGGCGCGCGTCGCCGACTACGCCGTCACCGCCGCGAAGAAATGTTTGGACGCGAACGGCACGACGCTCGACGAGATCGATCTGGTCATCTGCGGCGGCATCGCGCGCCAGTACTTCGAGCCGGCGACGGCGATGGAGGTCGCCGCGAAGCTCGGGCTCGAGCACACGCACGCGTTCGACGTGACGGCGGCGTGCGTCGGGCATCTCGAAGCGATCCAAACGGCGGCTGCCTACTTGAGTCTGCACGACGAATACCGTACTGCGCTCGTGTGCACGTCCGAGCTCTCCGGCGACTACCTGAGCTACGACATCCAGCAGGTGAAGGACCTGTACATGAAGTCGGCGGGGCTCACGATCGGCAACGCCGCGGCGTGCATGCTCTTGAGGAAGACACCGTGGCCCGGCGGCGGCATTCGCCTGCGCGGCATCGACACGCACACGGCGCCCGATCACTGGAACCTGTGCGGCGTTCCGATCGACGGCACGCTCTTTTCGTCGTCGGTGGAGCTCATGCGTCTCGGCAAGACGATTCCGCCGCTTCTCCGCAAGGATCTCGGCAAGGTCGGCTTCGATCCGGCGGAGGTCGCGCACTACGTGTTTCACCAGCCGAGCGAAGCGATCGTGCGTCGCATTCTCGAGGACATCGGCGCGAGCGCCGAGCGGGGCGTCTACACGCACCGCTTCTACGGCAACACGGCGAGCGCGAGCGTCGGGGTCACGTACGCGAGGCTCTTGCAGGATCGGGACGTGCAGCCGGGCGACAAGATCGTGCTCGGCAGCGCAGCGGCGGGATTTTCCGTGGTGATCGCGACCGGCGAGTGGACCGGCGCGCAATAGCAGAAACGCGACTCGGCGAGGGTCGCTAGAGAGGTCACATGTCGTCGATGATTCACGAAGGGCCGAACCAGCCCGGGCCCGCCGCCCCGCTCCCGGACATGACGAGCATGGCTGCGCGCATGGGGCGCATGTACCGGATCCTCCGGCGCGTGCACGGCGTGAAGGTCGTACCGCTGTTCCTCGCGGTGATGTTCCTCGGCATGCGGCTCGTCGTTGGCACGTTCATGCTGCTCGACAACCTGTCGTCGCGCTTTCGCAAGACGCGGGCGGATCGACCGATCGTGCTCGTCGGCAACCCGCGCACGGGGACGACGTTCCTCCAGCGCTTTCTCGCGGCCGAGGGCTTCGGCTCCGGGATGGAGCTCTTCTTGATGCTCTACCCGTCGCTCATCCTGCAGCGCATCTTGAAACCGTTCATGCCGCTGCTCGAGAAGGTAAGCCCGGCGAAGTACCACTCGACCGCCGCCCACCACACGAGCCTCTCGTCGGTCGAGACGGACGACGTGGGCGTGCTCTTTCGCTACCTCGACGGCTTCTTCCTCTACGGTTTCTTCCTGTCGTGGGACGAGGAAGACATGCTGCCCACCGTCGATCCGCGCGTGCGCGACACGTCGGAGCGCGACTTCGCCTGGCTCGAAGGGCTCTGGCGCCGGAGCCTCGTGCTCCACGGCGGCGAGCGCAACGTCGCGAAGCTCTTCTCCGTCGCGCCGCGCTTGCCCCGCTTCCTCGAGCGCTTTCCGGACGCGCAGATCCTCTACATGGCGCGCGACCCGCTCGCCGTGATCCCGAGCTCGATGAGCCTCGTCATCGGCGTGCTCGATCGCGCCTTCGGTTTTTGGTCGAAACCGGAAGCAGTGCGCAAGCGCTGGCTCGACCGCATGTACCGCGCATGGATCATGCTGTTCCGCAAGTTCCACGAAGATTGGGTGAGCGGCGCCATCGATCGCAAGCGCGTCTACGTCGTCCGCTACGACCGCATGATGCTCGAGTTCGAGACGGTCATGGATGAGATGTGCGCCTTCCTGAACCACCCCATGACCCCGGAGCTCCGTGCGAAAGTGCACTCCGAAGGCGAGAAGCAGCGCAAGTACGAGTCCGAGCACAAGTACAACCTCGAGAAGTACGGGCTCACCGAAGAGCAGATTCTTCGAGACTGCGCGTTCTATTACGACACGTTCATGCCGCCGCTGAAGGTCGCGCCGGGCGTGAAGATTCCGCGCTGAGTCGCGCTCGGTCGCTGGCGACGCTCCGCACCGGCCGGCTCGCAATCGGCGGCCGTCGCTCCGACAGCCGGAACGGGTCCGCGCTCGCCAATCCAAAGTTATCGCGAACGATAACTATCACCTGCGATAATTTCGGACTTCGCGGCGCGAAGGACTTCGCCATCGCGCGCGTGCCGTACGACAGCACCGGGTTCACGCCGCCGCACGCGGGCGCCCGCGCGCCCACGCGCGCTCCGAGGACTACTGCCGCTCGAGATAGCGCGGCGTGAAGAACTCGTCCTTCGTATCCGGAGCGAGCGTCACCTTCTCGGACTCGAACACGGATTTGCGGCCGTTCTTCTTGTTCGTCATCTCCATCTTCATGGCGCGATAACGATTCTTCTTCGGATCGAGGAGCTTGATGTCTTCCGTCTTGAGCTCTTTGAGCAGGGCGCCGCCGGCATCGTAGTAGAGGCCCTTGCGGATGGAGGACTTCGCCTTGCTGACCCAGTAGGTCTTCTTCGAGTAGCCCTCTTCGTCGCCCGTCTCCTTCTTCTTCGGGAGCACGTCGATGACGAAGCAGCTCTCGCCGCCGTAGTCCTCTTCCTTCACGAGGGTGTAGTTGAAGTCGTCGAGCGGCGGGATGTTGAGGTCGCCGTACGTAAACTCGCTGCCCATGAAGCTCTGGCTCTTTTGCGAGCTCACGATGCGGCGCGTCTTGCGAAGCGCGGGGAGGTAGATCCACACGTCGTCGGCTTGCGTCTCGTAGTCGAAGACGAGCACGCCCGTGCCCTGCACGTCCGCCGGCGACAGGAAGCGGTAAATGCGCTTCTCGGTCTTACCGCCGTCGTAGAGCTTCGTGGCCATCGTGATCTTGCGCTCGCGCGTCTGCCCGTCGCTCACGATGAGCATCTTCACGACGGCTTCGGAACCGTCGAGCTTTCGGGTGAGCGCCACCTTGTCCATGATGTCCCGAGCCGAGGGGCCCGCGGCGCTCGCTTCGGGCACGTCGGACAGAAGCCCGGCGCCGAGAGCGGAGAGGAGGCCGAGAGCTGCGAGGTTTCGGACGATGCGACGACGGTTCATGGATGGTGAGCTCCGAGGGTCGGTCGAAGAGAGAGTACGCGTTTCGTTGGACGGGGATCCCCTGCGAAACCTTCAAGACGCTGAAAAACGCGCGAAATGACTAGCATGAAGGTCGAAAGAGGGGGAATCGCTAAGGAGATGCCCGCGGGCGCGGGTCTTGATCACCGAAGAGCCGGCGGCGCCGCTCCTCCCGCAGCGTATCGAAGCGAGCGCGCTGAGCCGGCGTGAGGAGAGCGCGGATTTCCGCGTCGACGCGCTCGCGATGCTCGGTCATCGGGCCGCCACAGGTTTCGACCTCCTGGCGAAAGAGCCGGCGATGTTCGTCGGCGTGCTTCTGGAAAATTCCACGCACCTTGTCCACTTGTTGGCGGTCGAGGTCGAGCTCGCGCCGCATGGCCTCGACGCGCCGCGCTTCGAACGTCGCGCGGTCGGCCGAGAAGAACGCCGCGTCGCTCCGGCGCGCGACGGTGTGATACGCCGCCGCCGAGCACACGGCGCCGAGCACGAACATCCCCGCGAGCGCGCCGTACGCTTTGATGCGGCTCGTCGTCAAAAGTCACGCTCCCAGCTGAGCTCGGCGGCGGCGATGTCCACGCTGCTCGGTTCCTGGGCGCCCGCCGCGAGCCCGACCGCAACGGCGGCGAGCGCGAACGCGGCCGGAACGAAGAACCGCGCCGAGCGCCATACCTCGGCGCGAAGCGTCGACCGAGCGCGCGCCGCGAGGGTCTCGAGCACGCGCGCCTGAAACCCGGGTCGCGGCCCGAGCGCTCGAGTTCGCTCCGCGAGCTCGGAAAGGCGCCGCTCGACGGGGGCGTCGCTCATGGCGAAACCTTCGCTTTGAGCGCCGTGCGCGCGCGGACGAGGCGCTGCTCGACCGCGCCCTCGCTGCAACCGAGCACCTCGCCGATCTCGCGGTTGGTGAGTCCTTCGAGCGCTTGCAGCACGAGCGTCGACCGCTGCTCGTCGGGAAGCTCCGCCAGCAGATCCTCGAGCTCGCGCAGCGCGACGTGGGCGTCCGCCGCACCCGAGCCGTCGAGAGCGCCCTCGACCGCGACGCCGGCGAGCTTCTCGCGACTCTGGCGGCTGCGACGATGATCGATCGCGGTGCGCGTGACGATGCGGTAGAGCCACGTCTTCAGCGACGAGCGTCCGTCGAAGCGACCCGCGACGAGAGCGTCGTAGGCCTTCACGTAGCTCTCCTGCACGGCGTCCTCGGCGTCGGCGACGCTGCCGAGCAGACGCGCCGCGTAGCGCACGAGCCCGGGACCGGTGCTCGCGACGAGCCGCTCGAGCCCGGCGCCGTCCGTGGCAATCGCGCGCGCGGCCTCGTCGAGCGTTTCCAGATCCGGTCTCCAGAGAACCCGTTCACACCCGTTGGACGAGCGAGGGCGGACCCACCCTACGCTTTTTTCGGGCGACCGGAATGACCAGGGAAACTGAAGCGTTTTGCCGCACGGTCAGCGACGCGCCATCGGGCTGCTCGGCGCCTCGTGCGCCCGGTAAAAGCGCCCCGTAGGGAGGCACCCGCCTCGCTCGTCTACGAGGCTGGAGTCGATGTTTCAGTGAATGACGTAGCGGAACAGAACGGCGTGGCCGGGGACCCGGAAGTCGTGAAGAAGCTCGGGCTCGGCAAGCGGCGGTCGCGCAAGTGGCTGCCGCGACTCGTCGTCGGGGTCGCCGTGGCGGCCCTCGGGTCGGGCGTCTGGTACTGGAGGGCGAAGCTCGCGACGCCGAAAGCGCCGAGTTACGTGACGGCTCCGGTCGAACGCGGAGATTTGCGCGAAACCGTCACCGCCACCGGCACGTTGAGCCCGGTCGACGCGGTCGAGGTCGGCGCCGAGGTGACCGGCCGCGTCACCAAGGTGACCGTCGACATCAACGACCGCGTCACGCAGGACCAGGTGCTCGTCGAAATCGACACCGAGCAGCTCATGGCCCGCCTCGAGGAATCGCAAGCGCAGCTCCAGAGCGCGCAGGCGTCGCAGCGGAACTCGAGCGCGACCGTGAAAGAAGCGGAATCGAAGGCGGCACGCGCCCGCGAGATGCACGCGCGCGGGCTCATCTCGGATCAGGATCTCGAAACCGCGCAAGCGACGCTCGATCGCGCCAAGGCGTCCGTCTCGACGAGCTCGGCGCAAACGACGGTCGCGATGGCGGGGCTCAAATCCGCGAAGACGAGCCTCGGCAAGGCGATCATCAAGTCTCCGATCGACGGCATCGTGCTCGCGCGCACCGTGGAGGTCGGGCAGACGGTGACCGCCGGCTTCCAAACGCCGATCTTGTTCACGCTCGCGCGCGATCTCACGGAAATGCAGCTCGAAATCGACGTCGACGAAGCGGACGTGGGAACCGTGCACGAGGGCCAGCCGGCGACGTTCGTCGTGGACGCGTACCCGAAGCGCGTCTTCCGCTCGAAGCTCCTCAAGCTCGGCAACTTGCCGAAAACGGGGACGACGGTCGTCACGTACCAGGCGACGCTTTCGGTCGAAAACCCGGAGCGCGTGCTGAAGCCCGGCATGACCGCGACGGCGACGATCGTCACGAGCGAGGTGAAGGACGTGCTGTCGGTGCCGAACTCCGCGCTTCGCTTCGTGCCGCCGGTTGCGGCGAGCGCCGCCAAACCCGGCCCGGGGCTCGGCGTCCCGGGGCTCGGCGCGCCGATGCGCGGCATGGGCGGAGGCCGGCGCCCGGGCGGCGCAGGTCCCGCGGGTTCGGCGGGCGCGGGCCGGCCGATGCAACGCGCAGCGCGCCAAACCGTGTACGTCGTGAAGGAAGGCGCGCTCGTCCCCGTCTCGGTCGAAGTCGGCGCGAGCGACGGCCAGCGCACCGAAATCAAGGGCGACAAGCTGGCGCAGGGGACTCAGGTGGTCCTCGACGTGTCGGAGGCGACACCTTGAGCCGGGTGTACCCCGTCGTCGAATTCGACGACGTGTCGAAGATCTATGGCACGGGCGACACCGAAGTGCGCGCGCTCGACGGGGTGAATCTCGCCATCCAGAGCCGCGAGTTCGTCGCCATCATGGGCGCGAGCGGCTCCGGAAAATCCACGGCGATGAACATCATCGGCTGCCTCGACGTGCCGACGAACGGCACCTTTCGCTTCCGCGGCGTCGACGTGGGCTCGCTCGAGCCGAACGAGCGCGCGCTCCTCCGCCGTCACTACGTCGGCTTCGTCTTCCAAGGCTTCAATTTGCTCGCGCGAACCACGGCGCTCGAAAACGTCGAGCTCCCGCTCGCTTACCGGCGCGTGCCCGCCCGCGAACGGCGCGAACGCGCGCACGCCGCGCTCGCCGCCGTGGGCCTCGAAGACCGCGCCGACCACGCGCCGAGCGAGCTCTCGGGCGGCCAGCAGCAGCGTGTCGCCATTGCGCGCGCCCTCGTGAGCGAGCCGTCGCTCCTGCTCGCCGACGAGCCGACGGGCAACCTCGACTCCGCGAAAAAGATCGAGATCATGGAGCTCCTCGTGCGTCTGAACCGGACGCTCGGCATCACCATCGCGATGGTGACTCACGAGCCCGACATGACCGAATTCGTGTCGCGCGTCATCACGTTCCGCGACGGCCGCGTGATCGACCCGAACGAGCTTCCGCCTTCGCGACGACCCGCCGCGCCGGGCATCGCTCCTTCACGGAGTAGCGCCCCATGATCCTGCTTTCCTTCGTGATGGCGCTGCGCGAGATCCGCAGAAACACGCTGCGCTCGATCTTGACGATGCTCGGCATCGTCATCGGCGTCGGCGCGGTGATCGCCCTCGTCACGATCGGCCAGGGCGCGACGGCCAAGGTGCAGGCCGACATCGGCAAGCTCGGCAACAATCTCCTCATCGTCAGTCCCGGCGCCATGCGCCGCTCGAGCGGCTTCACGGCGTCGAAGGGATTCGACAAGGACGACGTCGACGCCATCTCGCACGACGTCCTCGGCGTCGAGCGCGTCGCACCGACGGTGAATCGTCAGGCGCTCGCCGTGTGGGGCAACAAGAATTGGCGCACGAGCGTGACCGGGACGACGAGCGCCTACCTCGACGTGCGCGACTATCAGATCGACAAGGGACGAAGGCCTCTGGACGCCGAGTTCGCGTCAGGCCGCCCCATTTGTCTGATCGGCGCAACCACCGCCAAAGAGCTCTTCGGCACGACGGATCCGCTCGGCGCGTCGATCCGACTCGACAAGCTGAGCTGCGAAGTCATCGGCGTCCTCGCGTCGAAGGGCCAATCGGGC
This sequence comes from Polyangiaceae bacterium, assembly GCA_036374535.1. Lineage (GTDB taxonomy): Bacteria > Myxococcota_A > Polyangia > Polyangiales > Polyangiaceae > PMG-095. The sequence continues at coordinate 4,403 of DASUTR010000901.1, read as the reverse complement.
ATGGGGCAAGACCAGGACGACGTCGTGCTCATGCCGCTCCGCGCCGTGCAGCGACGGCTCGCGGGTTCGAACGACGTCGGCGCGATCTACGTGACCGTCAGCAGCTCGCGCTCGACCGCGCTCGTGCGCGATCGCATCGAAAGCCTCTTGCGCGACCGCCGCCGTATCCCGAAAAACGCCGAGAGCGACTTCAGCGTCCGCGACATGAAGGAAATCGCCGCAGCCATGACGAGCGCGACCAGCGCTCTCACGGGCCTGCTCGGCGCCATCGCCGGAGTGAGCCTGCTCGTCGGCGGCATCGGCATCATGAACATCATGCTCGTCAACGTCACCGAACGAACGCGCGAAATCGGCATTCGTCTCGCGATCGGCGCGCTCGCCTCCGAAGTGCTGCTCCAATTCCTCGTCGAGGCCGTCGTCCTCTCCATGTTCGGCGGCGTCATCGGCATCGGCCTCGGCCTCGTCGGCTCCTACTTCGCGACGAAATCCCTGGCCCTGCCCTTCACCCTCATGCCCGAAATCCTCCTCCTCTCCTTCGGCTTCTCGGCGCTCATCGGCGTCGCCTTCGGCTACTTGCCCGCGCACAAAGCCGCGCGACTCAATCCCATCGAGGCCCTTCGCCATGAGTAAGCTCCGTCATTCGGCGCTCGTCGCGCTGCTCGTCGCCGCCACTCCCGCTCTCGGCCTCGCGCAAACCTCCGCGCCGGCCCCTGCCGCGTCCCCCGTCACCCCCGCCTCGAACGCGCAGCCCATCGACTCGCGCACCGCCGTACGCCAGGCGTTCGCGCAAAGCCCCTCGCTCACCGCAACGCGTCTCGGCGTCGACCAGGCGCGGCAAGACGTGCTCGCGCAAGAGGGCAACTACCCGTACGTCTTCCAGGCCGACGCCGGGCACACCCGCTCTTACGCGCCGGCCGACTCGCGCACGACCTCGTCGAGCTCGTACACGGTGGGCACCGCGCTCCGCCGCACGTTCCCGTTCGGCCTCGGAGCGGAGGTGCGGGTTCAAGGCGAGCGCTTCGAAAACGAGCTCGCCGTGACGGGTGTACCGGGCGTCGACGCCGTCGACAACGTCGGTTACGCGACGAGCGCGCGCTTCACCGTGACGCAACCCCTTCTCCGAGGCTTCGGAACGCGCGTCGGCGAGTCGGGTCTGCGCACCGCCAGACTATCGGAGCTCGCGGCCCGAAAAGCGAAGCGGCGCGCCGTGAGCGCCCTCGCTCGCGACGTCCTCGTCGCGTATTGGGAGCTCTGGCTCGCCGACGAATCAGTGCGCATCAACCAAGCCGCGCTCGAGCTCGCCAAGGCGCAAGAACAACAAGCCCAAGGCCAGCGCGCCTCCGGCGCCCTCGCCCCCGCCGACGTCTACGGCTTTTCCACGCGCGTCGCGAACGTCGAAGACCAGCTCGTCGTCTCCCTCGTCACCCGCGAGCAGCGCTCCCTCGACTTGAACCGGCTGATGGGCGTCGAACCGCACGCGGTCCGCGAGCTCTTCGCTTCGGAAGCGCCCGCCCCCGGCACCTCGCCGACCACGCACGACGTCGAGACGGCGCTGCGCTCGGACTCGATCGAGCTCGCCGAAGCCGAAGCGCAAATCCGAGTAGCGCGCGAGCGCGCCGACATCGCCGGCGAAAACGGCCGCTCGAGCCTCGATCTCGAAGCGTACGTCCAGACACAAGGCGAAAGCACGGAGCCCATCGAGTCCGCCCGCCGCGCCGCCCAAGCCGACTGGTTCACCGTCCACGTCGGCGCCGTCTATCAGCTCCCGCTCGATTCCACGCAGCGCAACGCCGAGAAACAAAGCGCGCTCATTGCCGTCCGCATCGCGGAGCAAAACCTGAAGGCGCTCCGGAACTCCATCGCCACGGACGCCATGCAGGCGGTGCGCGTCGCGCGCGCCGCGGAAGAACGACTCGTGCTCGCGTCGCGCGCCGTGGAGATCGCGGAGAAGACGCACGAAGCCGCGAAGGCGAGGTTCGATCTCGGCGGCGGCATCGCGCTCGACGTGCGAGCGGCGGAGGAGAATCTACAGCAGGCGCGGTTGACGCTCGCGCGGACGCGCGTGGCGCTCGTGCAGACGCAAATCGACATGCAGCACCTCACGGGAAGGCTCGTTCCGAGCGCTTGAGCATCCGCGGCGCGCTCCGCTGGTCGAACGCGGCCGTCACCATCGCGGACGCGCACGGGTGGTCTGCGCGAAGCTCTTCCTGGCGCGCTCACCGCGGACGCTTGAGCTCCGAAACCACGAAGAGTAGCGTCCGACGCTACCCATGAACCGCACGACCCACGTTCCGGCCGTCGCACTCGCGCTGATCGCTGCTGCTCTGCTCGCCTGCAAAGGCGTCAAGGACATGATGGGCGGAGCCGAAACCAGCGAGCCCGCCCCGAGCGCTGCTCCGGCTCCGAGCGCGAGCGCGCCCGCCGCGCCGACCGAGGTCGTCTTCACGAAGAGCGTGCCCAAGAGCGGCGCCAAGGTGAGGGCAGAAACCGACTCGAACGTGAAGTTCACCTTCCAGGGCAAGGTGTTCCGCAGCACGGAAAAGAACGACACGAACGTCGAGGTCCAAGCCTCCGACGAGTTTCGCGTGACCAAAGCCGCCATCGACGTGAAAGAGCTCTTCTCGACGACTCAAGAAGGCACCGGCAGCGAGAAAAAATCCGTGAGCCCGCTCGCCGGCTCCCGCTTCATCGTCACGCGCGCCGACGACGGCAAACTCAGCGCCCTCGACTCCTCCGGCAACAAAGTCGGCGCCGCCCAAATCAAAGAAATCGAAAAAAACTACCGCTCCGTCTTCGAACGCGACAAGAGCCGCGCCTTCCTCCCGAACCGCACCGTAAAGCTCGGCGAAAAACTCACCCCCTCCGCCGACGACGTACTCGCCCTCCTCGGCGTCAAGGACGACGGCCAGTCCTCCGTCGACGGCGTCGAGTTCATCCTCAAAACGCTCACCGACGATAAAGCGACGTTCGCCGTGAGCCTCACGTTCACGCAGAAGATCCCCGGTGGCCTCCGCCTGCGCGCGAAACTCGAAGGCACGCTCGACGTACGCCCGAAGGACAGCGCGTTCACGAACGTCTCACTCCGCGGGCCGCTGACGATCCTGGACGGCGCGGGGAACGACAAGGGGAACGGGGAGCTTTCGTTCAGCGGGTCGGAAACCACGAGCTGAGGCTCGAGGCTCTTGGCGCCGAGCAAGGAACGTACCGAAACATGCTGATCCATTCGGTGTACTTCTGGTTCAAACCCGACGCCGATCCGGCCTTGGTTCGCGGCTTTCGAGAAGGCCTCGCGAAGCTGACGACGATTCCGGATATCCAAGCGGCGCATTTCGGCAAACCCGAGGTCACGCCGAAGCGCCCCGTCATCGACGACACGTACGCATGGGCGCTGATCGAAACCTTCGCCGACCTCGAGGCGCACGATCGCTATCAAGTGCATCCGATTCACGAGGCGTTCGTGCGTGAATTTTCACCGAGCTGGGAGAAGGTTCAGGTCTACGACGTGAAAGTCTGACCCCGCGGGTTTTCGCCGGCGATCCGGAACCCGACGCGCCGGCGCGGCGCTCAAATCCTGCGAGCGACGTTCACGATCGGGCTCGGCTCGAACCACCTCGGAAACGCGCGCACGAGTCTGGCCGGTCCCTCGATGGCAAGCGCGCCGCTCTCGAGAGCGGCTTCCCACGTCGTGTCTCCGAGCCACAGCGCGGTCATCGTGCGAAGGTGCGTCCGCACGTGCAGATCGACGTCGAAACCCGGGTCGAGCAGACACAGCTCGACGTCGCCGTCCTCGAACACCAGCCACCACACGCGCTTTCCGCTCGACGTTCCGGCGAAGTCGAAGCGCACGACGGTGCGACCGCTCGGCGGCGCTCCCGAGCGCACGCTACCGCGGACACTCCACATCAGATACCCGGCGTCCAAATCGCGCTTCTCGATGACCGCGCGCGTCCAGCGCTTGCCCCAAACACCCAGCCGCTCGATCACCGGCTCGAGCTCGCGCCCGGCCTCCGTCAAATGGTACTCGGACGAGCGACCGTCCGAGCCGCGCGTGCACACGACCACCCCCGCCTGCTCGAGCTCCTTGAGCCGGCGCGAGAGCAAGCTCGGCGACATCAGCGGAACGCCGCGGCGCAGGTCGTTGAAGCGTGCGCTGCCCGCGCAGAGCTCGCGCACGATGAGCGGCGTCCAGCGCTCGGCAAACACTTCGCACGCCTTGGCCACGGGACAAAACTGACCGTACGACTTCACCGCCGAAGCGTACCGAGATCAGCGGCGCGCACTAGTACAAATTCTGTAGCGACGCAGATACACATTCGGAACTTGAGGGATGGTGCCGGCGGTCGCACGCTGCAAACCCGAAGGAGCAGCCATGAAAACCAGCACTGCGCTCGCAAGCACGACCC
>DASUTR010000900.1:0-3655 GCA_036374535.1 Polyangiaceae bacterium | reverse complement strand
CTCGAGCTCTGCCAAGCGGTGCGTCACGCATCGCTGGAAGTGACGGTGGCGTTGCTCGCCCTCCTCACGCAGTCGGACGACAAGCCTGCGAACGCGCTCCTCGCTGACGCGATCGCGAACGCCCACGTCCGAATCCAGAAGGTTCGAGACGTTGCAACACACGCGAATTGGTCAGTTGGCACGCAACTACGCCGCGCGCTGGCCGACACGGCTGAGGGTCACCTATGAAACTAGTGAAATTGCCGGGGTTATTCCGGAAGTCCGAGCTCGAGAAGGCTCAACGGCGTCCCTTGCACGTGCAACGGCCGCACCCAAGTCTCCGAGTGCTACAGCGGGGATGGAGCCAGACGCTGAATCGGTATGCGTACGTGGCGAACCCGCTGCATGCGGTGAAGCGGGCTGGTTCTGCGCCACAGACTGCGCGAGACGAGGCACATCTCCAGCCGGACGCGACGGCGTTCCATGACGTCCCGATCTCGTGGTGGCGGGGCGAGAAGAGCGAGACGCCTCTGCGTTCGACGTACTAACGTGGGCTCGATGTTCAACGTGTCACGGCGTTTCGTCGGACGTCTTCTCGCAGGCGTCTCGCTCGCTCTGTGGACGACGCTCGCGGGATGTGGCGCCGCCTGGCTCGTCGAGGAGAAAACGGAGCATCACGCGTTGCCTCGGCGTGTGACGCTTTACGTGGCGATGAGTCCGGCGGTAGCAGAGGCCGATTCGGGGCTCGCCGCGGCAGTGGTGGACGCGCTTTCGTCGCGTCTGACGCAGCGCGGGTACGAGGTGCCGATTGTCGTGGCGCGGCTCGACGAGAAGCCTCCGGTGCCGAGGCTCGAGCTTCAAATCGTGGATTCGGCGGGGGGCGATACGGTGATGCGGGGAGCGGGGCAGTTCGGAGGCGTCTTCGGATTACCGGCAAGTGCGGCGGGTGTCGGCACCGGCATTGCGGGGGCGTCGCACATCACGGTCGACTGTTACGTGGTTTCCGCCGCCGGGGTCACGACGTTTCGAGGGCGAGTTAGCGCGTCGACGTTCGGGAACACGACCGGGCACGATGCGATCGAGGCGGGTGAAACGGTGGGGCTCAGTATTGCGCGGACGGTCGCCGAGTAACGGCGACGGAGCTCGGCTTCAGCCCTCCTTGGGGCGCTGCCGTCGTTCGCGCCGTTCCTCGCGCCTCAGGAGACGCTCGCGCCGTTCGCGCGCCGTGGTGGAGCGTTTGCTCTTCGCGGTCCGCTCCGTCGCTCGGGGTTCGAGGATCTGGACATTTTGGCGCGGCCCGACGAACCGTGCCGCCCGCCGCGTTCTTCCGAGTGCCTGATCGTAGTCGCGAGCGTGCTTGCCGGGGGTCACGACGACGTGACGGCGGGGGCGGTCGTCGAGGTCTCGAAGGCGACGCGTCGTGGTCATGCGCACGTCGTAGGCTTCTTCGAGAGGGCGTGGGTCGAGCTCCAGGGCCCGGTCGGCGAACACCGTGGTGCCCGGTGGGACGTTCGCCAGGATCCACCGGGTCGCAGCGCTGCGCGCTTCGACATCGAGCGAATAGGCGCCGGCGACGGCCGGCCATGGAATTCCAAGGACGACGAGGGCGCCGAGCGACGCGACGGAGGCAGGCGCGAGCCAGCGCGTGAGGCGTGGGGGAGCGCGGCGGGCCAGGAACTGGGCGAGGAGGGGCGGGAGGTCGGCGAGCGCGACGGCGATGGAGAACGCGACGAAGAGATGGAGGGCGATGGCGTTGCGCGCGAAGAACACGCGTTGCAGCGACATGTAGGCGATGAAGATCACGGGGTGCGCATAGACGATGGCGGCGGCGCGGGCGTCGCGGCGAACGAGCACGACGGCGCCGCCCAGGGCAACGACGAGCGGGAGCCAGCCGAAGGTTGCCGCCAACGAAGAGACATAGGTGCCGAGCATGGGAAGGCCGGGCTCGACCGTGTTTTCGGAGAAGCCCTTGGCTTCGTGGCGCGAGGTGAAGTGGCCGCGGGAGTAGTGGCGCGCTTCCGACAGAATATCTTCGAGAAAGGGCTGGGGTTCGAGGAGGGCGAACGGCGTCGTTACGAAAAAGGTGACGACGGCGACGGTCCCGACGATGACGGCGCGGCGAAAAAAGTGGCGCTCGAAAAAAGCGAAGAGGAGCACCGACGGAACGAGCACCGTTGCGAGGATGTACTTCGAGCCGACGGCGAGACCGGCGAGGACACCGAGGACGACGGCATGGCGCGCTCCGTGGGCAAGCACGCCTCCGGCGGCATGACGAGTGCGCGCCCACAGCGCGTACGCGATGGCGGCGATGACGAACGTGGCGCCGAGGATATCGACGTTCATGTAGCGCCACGACAGAAGAAGGTACCGAGCAGAGAGGGAGGCGATGAGGGGCGCGAGCCAGAGCAGCGCGGGGCGACGCGTGAGCAAGTACGCGACGATGCCCGTGAGGCCGAGGCCGATGACGGAAAAAAGCGCGAAGAGGTACTTTGGAACTTCGATGGCGCTCGGGACTTGGTAATACTCGCCGACTCTGCGTTCGAAGCTCTGCGGTCCCGTCGCCTCACCCTCGAGCTCCGCGCGAACGAGACCGACGGAGACCCCGGCGGCCATGAGATAGACCGGGAGCGAGGGGTAGTTGAAGCGGCGCGGGTTCAGATCCCCGGTCGACCGCATCTTCATGGCAATGGCCGTCCACGTCGCCTCGTCGACGTGACCGACATAGGGCGAAAGGGCGTGAATCTGCCGAACGCGGAAGCCGAAAGCGCACGCGAGGACCACGATCAGGACCAACGCGTGCCGGCCGAGCGGCGCGGCACGAAGCTTGCGCCCGACGTTTAGAAGCCCCTTGAAGGCTCTCCCAACCACCACGCCCGGTAAGCTAATCGCGGATCGGCGTGATCGCCAGCGGTCCTTCGGGCATGAGAACATGGCGAAATCCCATGAGCTTCGACCTCTCCATCAAGCCGGCCGGTTCAGGTCTCGATTTTTTGTCTTTGGGCGCGCTGGTTCACCGGCTCGACCCCGGGATCGTACCGTTTCGGAAGGCAACCCGCTGTGACATTCACGTGAGTGGCGGCGAGTTCAACTGCGCCGCAAACCTCGCGGATTGTTTCGGGCTGAAGACGGGCATCGCCACGGCGATGGTCGACTACCCGATCGGGGACTTGATTGCCGAGCGCGTGAGGGCCATGGGGGTGACGCCGTTTTACAAGCGCTTCGTGCACGACGGTGTGACGGGACCGAATATGGCGACGGTGTACAGCGACCGTGGCCACGGGGTGCGAGCGCCGGTCGTTTTCTACAATCGCTCGAACGAAGCCGCTGCGAGGCTCGCACCCGGCGACTTCGACTGGGCGTCGATCTTCGCGAGCGGAGTGCGCTGGTTCCATTCGGGCGGCATCTTCGCGGCGCTGTCGAAGACGACGGGTGAGCTCATCGTCGAGGCGATGGCCGCGGCGAAGGCGGCGGGCGCCGTCGTGTCGTTCGATTTGAACTACCGCGAGAAGCTTTGGTCGGCGCTCGGCGGAGCCGCGAGCGGGCGCGCGCTGATGGAGCGCATCGTGCCGCACGTGGACGTGCTCGTCGGGAACGAAGAGGACTTGCAGAAGGGCCTCGGCGTGCGCGGCCCGGACGTGCACGCGGAGTCGAAGCTCGATACGAAGGTGTTCGTCGG
>DASUTR010000899.1:0-4469 GCA_036374535.1 Polyangiaceae bacterium | reverse complement strand
GCGCACCGCCGCTTCGCCCATGACGACGACGGCGCGACCCCGTTCGCGAAGTGCTTCCGTGAGCGGCGCGTAGGAGCCGTGCTTGTCGCGACCGCCCGCGATGAGGACGGCGCGCGGTTCCCGCATGCCGTGGAGCGCCGTGACGGAGGCGCCGACGTTCGTGCCCTTGGAATCGTCGTAGAAACGCACGCCCTGGAGCTCGCCGACGAGCGCCATGCGGTGCGCGAGCGGCTCGAACCGCGCAAGCGCCTTGCGGATTGCGTCCGGGCTCACGCCGAGGGCTCGCGCGGCGCCGATGGCCGCGGCGGCGTTTTCATGGTTGTGGCGGCCGTGCAGGCGCGCGACGGACAGCTCGAACGCCTCGCCGCTCCGCGCTTCGGTGACGACGCCGTCCTCGACCACGTAGTCGCCGCTTCCGAAGGTCAAGAGGTCGGCCTGACCGCGCATCGCCTGCTCTTCGCAGATGGCGTCGCCAAACGGCACGAGCGCGACGTCGCCCGGCTCTTGATTGACGAAAGCGTTGCCCTTCGCCTCGGCGTACGCGACGAAGCTCGGGTAGCGATCGAGATGATCCTCCGTGACGTTCAGGAGAACGCTCACCTTCGGGTGAAAGCTCGGCGCGCGCTCGAGCTGGAAGCTCGACACTTCGAGCACGAGCGCGTCCCAGCGCTTGCCGACGGCGTCGGCCGCCGGGGTCCCGTAGTTGCCCCCGACGAACGTGGTTTTCGCGGCGGCAACGAGAATTTCGCCGAGGAGCTTCGTGGTCGTGCTCTTGCCGTTCGTCCCGCCGATGGCGACGATGGGCGCGTCGAGGAAGCGGCAGGCGAGCTCGAGCTCACCGATGACTTCTGCGCCGGCTTCGACCGCGCGCGTGAGCTCCGCGAACGTGGGCACGCCGGGCGAAACGACGACGAGATCGGCCTTGTCGAACGCGACGCCCGCGTGGCCGCCCGCGCGCACCTCGATGTCGAGGCCGCGCGCTTCGTCCGAGAGCTCGCCGAGCGCGGCGCTGTCGGTTCCGACGACGCGCGCGCCGCGATCGCGGCAGAGCCGAGCGGCCGAAACGCCGCTCTTGCCGAGGCCGACCACGATGACGTTCTTTCCCTCGAGATTCATGGCGTCACCGGAGCTTCATGGAGGAAAGCGCGACGAGCGCGAGCAAGATGGAAATGATCCAGAAGCGCACGATGATGCGCGGCTCCGGCCAGCCCTTTTTCTCGTAATGGTGGTGGATCGGCGCCATCAAAAAGACGCGCTTTTTGAAGAGCTTGAACGACGCGACCTGCGTGATGACGCTGACGGCCTCGACGAAGAAGATGCCGCCGAGAATCACCGACAAGAGCTCGGTCTTCGTGATGACGGCCAGCATGCCGAGACCGCCGCCGAGCGCGAGCGACCCCACGTCCCCCATGAACACCTGAGCCGGATACGTGTTGTACCAGAGAAATCCGATGCCCGCGCCGATCACGGCCGCACCGTAGACGGTCATCTCGGCCATTTCGGGAAAGCCCGCCACGTCGAGGTAGTCCGCGAGCGGGCGGCCGAAGAGCACGGAGCCGGCAACGTAGGCCCAGAGCGAATACGTGCCGGCGTTGATGATGACGGGACCGATGGCGAGCCCGTCGAGGCCGTCCGTGAGGTTCACGGCGTTCGACGTCGCGACGACGACGAAGAGCGCGAAGAACGCGTAGAGGTAGAGCGGCAGCTCGACCGGGTGCTTTTCGAACGCGACGAACGGAATCGACAGCCGCGAGCGGATCTCGACCCAGTGCTCGGGCAGCGCCGCGTCGTTCAGGAAAATGTAGCCGATGGCGAAGCCGCCGATGACGATCTGGCAGATGAGCTTGTAGCGGCCGGGAAGGCCGCGCGTGTTCGCGCCTTCGATTTTCAGGCGATCGTCGAGGTAGCCGACGGCGCCGTAGCCCGCCGTGACGACGGTCGTCGCGATGACGAAGACGTTGTGCACGTCGGCCCAGAGCACCGTGGGCACGAGCACGCTCAAGAGAATCAGCGCGCCGCCCATCGTGGGCGTGCCCTTCTTCTTGAAGTGCGTCTCCGGCCCCTCCTCGCGGATGATCTGGCTGATCTGCTTGCCGCGCAGCTTCTGGATGAACCACGGCGCGACGACGAACGAGAGCAGCATCGCCGTCATCGCCGCCATGATGGCGCGGAACGACGTGTAGCGAAGCACGTTGAGCCACGAGAGGCCGTCGATCGTGCGCAGCGGGTAGAGCCACTCGATGATCACGCGGCGCCGCCTCCTCTCGAACCCGGAGGCGGGGGCACGATCGTCGCGGGCCACGGCGAACCGGGCGCGATGAGCCCCTGCACGATGCGTTCGGCGCGCACGCCGCGCGACGCTTTGACGAGCACGACGTCGCCCGGCTCGATGCGGCTCCTCGCAAGCTCGAGGCCGGAGAGCGGATCCTCGACGAACATCGCCTCGACGCCGCTCGCGTTCGCTTCGTCGACGTAGTGCATGGCGTCGCCTCCCACGGCGATGAGCACGCGCACGCCGCTCGCTGCGAGCGCGGCGCCGATCTTCTCGTGTTCGGCGCGCGACACGGCGCCGAGCTCGCGCATCTCGCCGAGTACGAGCACGAGCCGCACGCCGCGATCGTTCGCGACTTCGGCGGCCGCGCGCACCGACGCGAGGACGCTCGCCGGGTTCGCGTTGTACGTGTCGTCGAACACCACCGTGCCGTCCGAGAGCTCGTGCGGAGCAAGCCTGCCCTGCTCACCGGCGAGCGCGAGCGCGCGCGACACGGTGCGGCCATCGAGCGCGTACCCGGTGAGCGCCTCGGCGACGGAAATCGCGGCGAGCGCGGCGTACGCGCCCGCCTCGCCGACGAGCGGCGCCACGACGTCGAGATCGCCGAAGCGCCCGCGCACCCGAACGAGCTGGCTGCCGAGGCTCCGCGGCGAGCGCAGGAGAGCGCGGACGGCCGACGCCGCGCCGAACCCGTAGCGGACGCGCCGGCGTGCACGCGTTTTGCCGAGCTCGCGCGCGACGCGCTCGTCGTCGCCGTTGCCGATGGCGATGCCGTCCGGCTCGAGCGACTGAAACAGCGCGCCTTCTTCGCGTTCGACGCCGTCGAGATCGACGAGCCCCTGGGTGTGCTCGAGCGCGACGAGCGTGAGCACCGCGACGTTCGGTGCCGCGCACGCCGCGAGCGCCGCGACTTCGCCCGGCGCGTTCGTGCCGATTTCGACGACCGCGAACAGGTGCTCGGCACCGAGGCCAAACAGAACGAGCGGGACGCCGACGAAATTGTTGAGGTTGCCGCGCGCGAAGTGCACCTTGTCCGGATACAGGGCGCTCAGGAGCGATGCGATCGCGCTCTTCGTCGTCGTCTTGCCGGCCGAGCCGGCGACGGCGACGACGGTACCGCCCCAGCGGCGCCGGTGCGCGTGCGCGAGATCGCGCAACGCCGAGAGCGTGGAGCCGACGCGAATGACGGGGATACCGGGATCGTCCACCTCGCGCTCGACGAGCACGGCGGCGGCGCCGCCGCGCGCGGCTTTCGAGACGTATGCGTGCCCGTCGAAGTTTTCGCCGACGAGCGCGACGAACAAGCGCCCCTTGACGTCGCCGCGCGTGTCCGTCGACACGCCTTCGACGCGGAGCTCGGGCGAGGCGCCGCCGAGCGAGCCGCTCGTCGCGAGCGCGATCTCTCCGAGCGTAAAGCTCGCCTGGTTTTCAGGAAGGGAGCTCCCCATCAGCCGGCCTCGCCGTGTCTGCGAAGCGCGAGGGCGCGGCGCGCCTCGACGCGGTCGTCGAACGGGCGCCGCTCTCTGCCGACGATCTGCTCGGTCTCGTGCCCCTTGCCGGCGAGCACGACGGCGTCGCCCGGGCGCGCGCCGAGCACCGCTTTTTCGATGGCGCGAGCGCGATCGAGCTCGATTTCGTACGGGGTGTCCGAGCCGGCGAAACCGGGCACGATCGCGCGCACGATCGCGGCGGGGTCCTCGCCGCGCGGGTTGTCGCTCGTCACGATCGCACGCGCGGCGCCGTTCGCGACGGCGGCGCCCATCTTCGGGCGCTTGTCGGGATCGCGGTCGCCGCCGCAGCCGAACACGCAAATTACCTCGCCGTCCGTGACGCGGCGCACGGCGGAGAGCACGCGTTCGAGCGCGTCGGGCGTGTGCGCATAATCGACGAGCACGCGAACGTCGTCGCGGTCGTCGTCGCAGCGTTCGAGACGCCCCGGAACCTGCGGCGCCGAACCGAGCGCCGCGGCGGCGGCTGCCGGCTCGAACCCGAGCCCCACGAGCACGCCGAGCGCGACGAGCAGATTTTCGAGGTTGTGCTCGCCGACGAGGCGCGAATCGAGGACGGCCGTGCCCGCGGGCGTCACGACGCTGCCCCGAATGCCACGCGCATCGACGGCGACGGTGACGGGGCGCACGCTCGCGGCTTCGGAGCGCCCCACGCTCAGCACCTCGCCGCTCGCTCGCTTCGCGAGGAG
>DASUTR010000898.1:0-4043 GCA_036374535.1 Polyangiaceae bacterium | reverse complement strand
CGGCACCGATGAGCGAATGCGCCGAATCTTCGAGAGGCGACGTAACCTCGATGGCGGGTCCGTGGTCCACGAAGGTCGTAATCGTTTCACTTGCCGAATGCGGCTCTGGCGCCGTCGTGTCGCTCGCAGTACATCGAAAGGAGCACGGGCCGTTGGGTACGTCGGTCAGGACGAACTCGGCGGAGAACTCGCCCCGCGTCTCCGTTTCCGCACCGGGCTGGAGGTGCAGCACGTCTCCGTCCGCCGAAATCAGCTCAATGGTGACCGTCGAACGGTCCACCGGTTCCGACCCGCGCGCCGAGGACTGCGCCACCTCGCAGAGGACGGTAACCGTTGTTTCGACGAGGACTGTCCCGTCGTCGGGCACGTCGAGGTGCTCCGGGCTCGTGATGCGGACGGTCGGCGCGAGCGAGTCGCCCTCTCCACCTTCGGCACCCATGCCCCCCGTTGAATTGCTGCCACCCTTGGCGCCGGTGCCTCCTAAACCGCCCGTCGGCGCATTTCCGCCTAGAGGACCGATGCCATCGCCGGGCGGGTCGCGCTCCTCGGACTGTCCGCACGACGTGACCAAGAGAAGCGAAACGCCCGTGCCCAAGAGCACGTTGCGCAACGCCGCGCTCAACCCCGAGAACCCACGAGTAGTGCCAAGCATGTTCCGCCAAGAGTAGCGTGGCGGCTTAGCCCCTACAACTCGCGACTACGTCCCGAAACGAGCTTTTTACGCGGATTTTCATCGGTTCGGCGCACGCTTCTCGTTGACCCGGCCCGTGAACGTTATAGGGTTACCCGCCTTCCCGTGAACGAAACGTCCTCATCGAACGCGGGTCGGATAATGAAGGTCTCTCGCGCCCGTTTCCCCCGAAGGGCGCCCAAGGAGTCACGATGCCGAAGCTCGAAGGAACGAAGACCCACACCAACCTGAAGGAAGCGTTCGCCGGCGAGTCGCAAGCCAACCGGCGCTATCTCTACTTCGCGAAGGTTGCCGACGTGGAAGGTTACCCGGACGTCGCCGGTCTCTTCAAAGACACCGCCGACGGCGAGACGGGTCATGCCCACGGGCACCTCGACTTCCTGAAGCAGGTCGGCGATCCGGCAACGGGTCAGCCGATCGGCAACACCGCCAAGAACCTGAGGTCGGCCGTCGCGGGCGAGACCTACGAGTACCAGACGATGTATCCCGGTTTCGCGAAGACGGCGCGCGAAGAGGGCTTCGCCGACATCGCGGAGTGGTTCGAGACCCTCGCGAAGGCCGAAAAGTCCCACGCGGGTCGATTCGACAAGGCGTCGAAGGAGCTCGGCGACTGAGCGCGCAACACGGAAGGGCGGGCGCACCGCCGACCGGTGGAGCGAAAGCTCCACCGGGTCGAGCTCCGGCGCGCGCCCCGAGCGAACCGCCGGCGTTCGATCCGAACGACCCGCGCTACTGGAACGAACGTGACTTCGAAACGGAGGTCCGGCGCACGTTCCAGATTTGTCAGGACTGCCGCATGTGCGTCACGTACTGCGGCTCCTTTCCGCGCCTATTCAACGCGGTCGACGCCGAGATCTCGTCGGGCAAGGCGGAAGGCGCCGAGACGATCGGCGCCGAGACGATCCGCACGGTTTCGGACCACTGCTGGCAGTGCAAGCTCTGCTACATCAAGTGCCCGTACACGCCCGACGAAGGGGCGTACGAGGCGCTCGACTTTCCGCGGCTCATGGCGCGCGAGAAAGCGCTCCGCGCGCGACGCGACGGCATCCCGCTCGTCGACCGCATCCTGGGGGAGCCCGCGCTCATCGGGTCGCTCTCGACGGGCAAGCAGGCGAAGATAGCGAACCTCGTCAACGCGAACCGGCTCGTGCGCAAGGCCGCCGAGCGCGTGACGGGAATTTCGGCGAAGTTTCCGCTGCCGCCGATGGCCGAACGGAGCTTTTCGACGTGGTACCGCGGCCGCCCGTTCGAGCGCGCGCCGGAGGAAGTCGGCAAGGTCGTGCTTTTTCCGACGTGCTACGGCGAGCACAACTTTCCCGGTGTGCCCGAAGCCGCGGTGCGCGTGCTCGCGATGAACGGCTACGGCATCGAGTTGCCGGAAAAGCTCGACTGCTGCGGCATGCCGAACCTCGATGGAGGCGACGTCGAAGCGGCTACCAAGAAGATGCGCGCGAACGTCGCGCTCCTGTACCCGTACGTCTCGCGCGGCCTCCGCATCGTCGTTCCGGGACCGACGTGCGGCTACACCATGAAGCGCGAGTGGCCGGTGTACCTCGCGACGAAGGAAGCGCGCGCCGTCGCGGACGCCACGCTCGACCTCATGGAATTTCTCGACGGCCTGCGCCGCGAGAAGAAGCTCAACAAGGGTTTTACGCACGGCTACGGCAAGGTCGCCTACCACGCGGCCTGCCACCTCCGTGCGCAGAAGATCGCGATCCCGGGCGCCCGCGTGCTCTCGCAAATGCCCGAGACGGAGGTCCGCATCGTCGAGCGCTGCTCCGCGGTCGACGGCACCTGGGGCATGAAAGCCGCCTACTACGAAGAGGGCGCTCGCTACGCCGAGCGGCTCGGCCAGGATCTCCGTAGCGGCCGCGAGGACGGCGAGAAGACCATCGTCACCGACTGCAGCCTCGCCGCGCTTCGCATCCTGAAGCAGACGGGCACGCAGCCGAAGCATCCCATCGAGCTCCTCGCGGAGGCGTACGCGCCGATTCCGAGGAGCGGGGCGAGCGAGCCGTGAAGCCGGTCGAACGTTCCGAGCTTCTCGACCTCGGCGCCTACGAGGGGATCCGCGAGCACTTTCGTGCGCGTATCCGCGCCGAAAAAGAGCATCGGCGCGTCGCGCTCGGCCCGAACATGACCGTGCTGTTCGAGAACCACGACAGCGTGCTCTTCCAGGTGCAGGAGATGCTTCGCACCGAGCGCATTACGAGCGAACGGGCGATCGCCCACGAACTCGCGACCTACAACGAGCTCATTCCCGGGAACGCGGAGCTCTCGGCCACCGTGTTCATCGAGTATCCCGAGCGGGACGAGCGCGAGCGGATGCTCGTCGCGCTCGCGGGCGTCGAGGACGACTTCTACGTCGTCGCGGGCGGCGAGCGCTGCGCCGTGGTTCCCGATCAGCGCGGCACCGATCCGTCGCGGACGATGGCGGTTCAATACGTGAAGTTTCCGCTCGGACCGGCGGCGCTCGAGGCGATCCGAACGGCGCGCGGGCCCGTTCTCCTCGGCGTCGCGCACGCGGCTTACACCGCCGAAACGGAGCTCGGCGCTCGCACCCTCGAAAGCCTGAGCGAAGACGTCGCGTGAGTCACGGGGCGGCCGTTTCGCCGCCGCCGACGAGGAACGCCAGGTCTTTCGCGTTCAAGACCGCGTAGTTTCGCACGCAATTGTTGAACACGGCGTGCACGCTTTCGGCTTCGGAGGCGAGTCGTTGCACGGGCGCCACCCAGGCCGCGAGTTCTTGGGGCCGGTAGAGGTAGTCGAAGCGTTCGATGACGCTCGCGCCCTTCTTGTCCCAGGCGTCGCGGTTATGGCCATGAAACCGCACGACCGCCAGGCGGGAATTCGTGACGGCGAGGACGTTCGGTAGGCCGCCGGTTCGCGACGGCGGCTCGTCGACGCAAACGTAGCTCATGCCGCGCTCCCGAAGCAGCGCAAAGACGCGCTCGCGGCGCGCTTCTTCGAGCCAACTCTTGTGACGAAACTCCACCGCGATAGGGAACGCGCCCCAGCGGTCGGCGACGTCTTCCAGACGCCGAACGTTGCCGCGCGTCGAGGCGAACCACGGTGGAAACTGCACGAACAACGCTGCGAGCCGGCCGGCGGCGCGAAGCGGCTCGAGCGACGCCGCGAAACGCGCTTCGACTTCGCTGCGGATCTCGTTCGGAAGCTTTTCGGGATAGACGCGCCGGCCGAGACCGGCGTTCTCGCACGCGGCTTTGATGTCGCGCGGCAGCCGCTCGACCTCGATCGGATGCCCGGTCACGATCGGATGCGCTTTCACGTCGAAGCGAAAGCTCGCGTCCGTCCAATCGACCCAGCGCGCCACGACGTCCGCCGCGAGCAG
>DASUTR010000897.1:0-8912 GCA_036374535.1 Polyangiaceae bacterium | reverse complement strand
ACGACGAACAGCGACCACGGTATCTTGTAGTCCGCGAGGATGGGCGCTGCATTGTCGAACACGCTCCGGAGCCCGTCGTCGAAGGTGATGGCGAGATCGCGCGGTCCGGACGCGCCGCGCGCGATGACGCTCGCCGGAACGAAACGGAATCCGCGATCGAGCGACAGCTCGATTTGCCGGCGGAAACGCTCGGGCGAGACATCGTTCACGCCCCAGTCGGGCTGACCGATGGAGTGGTAACAAAGGATTCGGCCCACGTTGCGCTCGCGCCGAGAGCTCAGCGTCGCGAGCACGTGCCGCTCGCAGCACATTCGCGCGGCCGCAACTCGCGTGCGTCGAAGACCGACCGTACGCGCCACGCTGCGGAGAGCTTGCTTGAGAGGCATCGATTAAACGCCTCCCGGGCGGGTCGGCGACAAGAGCGAGCCGAGCGCGGCGCGGAGGGGCGTATCGAGCACGAAATCTCGAGCTGCGCGCGCCGGGCCGATGCGTACGGCGTGGAGGATCGCCTTCGTGGCACCCAGCCGATCGCCCCGTTCCGCGCGGGACTGCGCGGCGCGCGCGAAGTAGCGATAGTAGGGCGACAGCGTGCGCCCGTAGCTCCTGATCCAGCCGAGCGGCGACGACCAGCGGCGCATCTCGGGAAGGGCGTGGCGCAGGAAGATCTTTCGCGTGTACGGGACGCGCCGCGCCTGCACGTCGTCTTCGTCGTCGGTGACGGGCCGCTGGCGAAACAAGACGCAAGGTACCGGGACGAATCCTATCTTGTGCGTCTTCGCGATGCGGAGCTGCCAGTCCCAGTCGGCGTCGCCGAGCAGCGATTCGTCGAAGTAACCGACGGTGTCGCGGACCGAGGTGCGGCTCACCGTGCCACCGACCTGGGGGAAGTAGCGCATGAACTCGAGAAACAAGTCGCCGTCGTCCGGGAGCCCGGAGGGCCACGGCGTAAACTGCAAAGTACCGTCGAGAGCGGTCGATTGGATCTGGCCTACGACCGCGTGGAAATCGGGCCGGGCGTCGAGCAGCGCGAGGTGAGGTCGAATGTGCTCGGCCGTCCAGAGATCGTCGTCGTCGAGGTGCGCGATGAACTCGCCCGTCGCCGCGCGGAGGCCGGCGTTCCGTGTCGCAGCGGCGCCCCGCTTTTCCACGCGCAGGTAGCGTGCGCCGCGGCGAGCGGCGACCGCCGCCGTCTCGGGGAGCGAGCCGTTGTCGCACACGAAAATCTCGCACACGAGGTCGGGTCCCTCGACCGCGCGGATGCTCGCGAGCGCCTGGTCGAGCAGCTCCGGCCGATCGCGCGTCGGGACGACTACGGAGACCCGCCGCACGCTCGCGCTCCGATCCGAGCCGTTGGTGTTCGCGCCGTTCGTGCCTTCCGTCACGTCGTCGTTCCCTTCCGCGGTACGCAGATGCATTCCTTCGCGAGCTCGTATTCCGTGGCGAAGGACGCTGCGGCTTTGCGCTGAAAATAGCGCCCGTACACGTCGTCGAGCACCCACTTGGCGGGATTTTTGACGAGGCTCGCGAGATGGTCGCGAGGCGTCCGCGGCGCGCCCCACACGGGCGCGAGCCGATGATTCATCCAGCGGAGCTTCACGACGAGCGCGCCCCTGCCGTACGCGTAGTTCTTGTGGTGCTTGAGGAACGGGCGGAGCCCGTAGCGACGCCCGTGCGTGTGGCGAATGACGAGCCGCGGGGACGTGAGAATGCCGACGTCGGCGAGCTCGCAGCGAAGGCCGTAGTCCACGTCCTCGCAAGAGGGATAGCCCGAGCCGGCCCCCATACTGGGATCGAAAGGTCCGACTCTTTCGAAGACGCTGCGCCGAAGACCCATGTTGGCGCCGATGAGATAGAGGCCGTGGGGCGCTTCCCAGCCGGACTTGCTCGGCTGGTACGAAAGCTCTTTCACCTGGGCGCTCGGGCAGGTGGAGATCGTGAAGGGACGCGCCGGAGGAGCGATCACCGCGCCGCCCATGAGCCCGATCTCGGGACGTTCGCCGAAGATCTTCACCATGGTCTCGACCCAGTCGGCGTCCGCCTCGCAGTCGTCGTCGGTGAACGCCAGGATCTCGCCCGTGCCGGCGGCAATGCCGGCGTTGCGTGCGGCGCTCAGGTTTCCCTGCTCGAGCCACACGATGCGAATGCGCCCGTCCGATTTCGCGAGCGCGTCCGTAACGCCGCGCAGCGAAGGGTCGCTCCCCTGCGCGACGACGATGATCTCGAGATCCGTGTACGTCTGGCGGCGGATCGATGCGACCGTGGCGCCGAGCGTATTCGGCCGGACTGTAGGGATGATGACGGAAACGGTCATCGCGGGATCGAGCTCGGGGAAGAGCGCCGGAACCATGCAATACGCGCGCTCCGAGCGTACGGCAACACGTCGTCGAAACGTGGTAAACGCGAGCCTCCCTCGTGCCGAGCCGCGCCGCCAGAAGTTCGTGGGGGACGCCCCGCGCGTGGGCACTCGCGCTCGCCGCGGTGTCTCTTCTGACCGGGCTTTTTCTGTTTCGGGAGCTCGGTCGCCTACCGATTCAGGACTGGCGTCCGGCCGACACGCAGGCCATCGCGCGAAATTTCACGGAGCCGGGCTCGAACCTCTTTTACCCCCGTATCGACTGGGGCGGCGACGGCAGCGGCATCGTCGAATCGGAGCTCCAGCTCTACCCGTGGCTCGTGAGCCTCGCGCTGCGCGTCGCGGGAGACGTCGAGTGGCCGGGACGGCTTCTCTCGCTCGCGTTCACCCTGGGCGCCGTCGGCGTCGTGTTCGTGGGGCTCCGGCGCGAGCACCGAACGGAGGCCGCGGCGCTCGGTGCTCTCGCGCTGCTCGCCTCTCGCGGCGTGCTCCAGGTGGCATGCAACGTACAGCCCGAGGCGCTCTGCTTGCTCCTGTTCGCGGGAGCGTGGTTTGCGTTTCTCGAGTTCGAGCGCACCGGATCGCGCCGGGCGCTCGCCGCCTACGCGGCGCTCGGAGCGCTCGCCATGCTCGTCAAGCCCACCGCCGCGCAACTCGGGGTCGCGAGCTTCGCGCTCGCCGTGCTGCGCTCGCGCGGGCTCTTGCGCCGGTGGGAGCCGTGGGCGGCCTGGGCGGTCATGGTGGGCCTGCTGGGCGCGCATCTCCTGCACGGTCAGCGGCTCTATGTCGAGCACGGCAATACCTTCGGCGTGCTTTCGGGCGGAGATTCGAAGACACCGGGGCTCGACCACCTCGTCGATCCGACGATCGTGTTTTCGGCCGTTCGCCGCGCGGTGACTTACGGAACGGGCAAGCTCGGTGCGCTCGCCGTGCTGCTCGCTCTCGTGGTCGGGGCCGGTAGAAAGCCGCTCCTCGCTCTCCTCGCCGCGAACGCGCTCTGGACGCTCCTCGCGCTCCGTTACACGTCGAGCGCCGGGGGCAACCATTACCACTTGCTCGCCGGAGTTACGGCGGGCCACGCAGTCGCGGCGCTCGTCACGTGGCTCGCGGAGCGACGACCGCGAATTCCGGCCACCGCCGTCGCGGGCCTGCTGCTCCTCGCCGAGCTCGGCGTGGAGCTCCGCTCGTTACATCGCACGAAGCAAAATCCGTTCAACGCCTCCGCGGTCGCCGCCGCCGAGGCGCTCGCGCGACGCGCGCGTCCCGGCGAGCTCGTCGTCGTGCGCTCCGTCGAGGTCGGGTACGACGCTCCCTGGCGCACGGCCAACAACTTCCAGGATCCGCGCGTGTTTTACGGCGCCAGGGTCAGGGGTTGGGCGGTCGCTCTCGACGACGCCCGCCCCGAAAGCGTCGCCGTCCCCGCTCGAAAGGGCGCGCGCTTCTACGTCGAGGTGCTTCCGCGCTCACCCGTACCCGCGCTCGACGCCTGGCTCGACGAGCACGCCACGCTGCTCGAGCGCACGTCGTTCGGCGGACGAGTCTTCGCCCTGACTCGGTGATCAGCGACGCGTGACGATGCCGACGTCGCCGTTCGGCTCGAGGAGCTCCGCGAACCACGAGATGCCGATGTAGTAAACCCAGGTTTCCGGCACGACCTCGGCGCCCTCGAACGACTGCCAGGCGGCCCGAAGGCCCGTATGACCGTAGAAGCCGGCACCGAACGAGTAATCGGCGCCCGTGCTTCCCGAAATGCCGTTGAGCGAACCCTCGTCGTCGGGAGAGGCGGAGAGCGTTCCCGACGTGAGCGCGAACAGGTGGAGGCGCTCGTTGTTCCAGTCGACGCTGCCGAGCATGCCGGCTCGCGGATCGAAGACGAGCCGCTCGCGATCGAGAGTCGGCTCGTACGAGACTTCGAAGCGGGCGGTGAGCGTCCCGTCGTAGGCGCGCGTGTTGTACGAAAGCCCGAGGAGCGCCGTCGGGCCGAGGCCGCCGCTCGGCGCCTCGCCGGGCGTCTCCGAACGCGTGTACATGACGCCCGCGGCGGCGTCGCCCGTCGTCTTTCGGCTGAACGCGTGCGAAATCGATTGCTCGGCTTCGGCGAACCAGGCACGCCCTCCCGTCGATGGGATGAATCCGAGCTCTCCTTCGACCTTCGTCGTGAGCGTGCTCCGGCGCGAGACGGCTTGAATCAAGCGTACGTCCGCGCGCGGGCCGTGGATCAGCGGATAGAGCAGGCGAGATTCGTCGTCGAGCCCGCTGTCCACGCGATAGCCGGCGGTTTCCGTGAGCGTGCTCGTGCGGCCGAGGCGCTCGGTGAACAGGAGGTCGCCATGGGCTTCGGCCCTGCGCGTCGTGAAATCTTCGGCGCGAGCCTGATTGGCGGACCCGGAGTCCGGCGCGGCCGGCTCGGGGTCGCTCGACGGCGTGTCGCCGAGCCCCGCCGTTTGCGTTCCGAAGAGCTCGCGCTGCGAGTTCTCCTGGATGACCGTACCGGAGACGTCGTACGCCGCGACGAACCGGCGCGTCTCGTAGAACGGCTGGTTCGAACGCACGGCGCCCGTGACGGTGTGCGTGACCGTGAGCTCGCGCTCGGAGCGCTCGAGCGGCGAGAGGAGCACGCTCGGCGAGTAGGTGGCCCCGAGCGTGAGCCAGGGGAAACTCAAGCCGACGGCCGCGAACGCTCGATTCTCCGCTTCGAGATAGTGCTCGTCCTCTTCGTTGACGTAGCGCCCCTCGAGTCCGTCACCCACACTGGCCGACAGAACCTGCGCGAGGATCGGGACGAGCGCGAACGGCATGTGGCCTTCCGTCGACTCATTACCGCAGTTCTCGCTGAAATAGATCACGCGCGGGTGCATCCAGCGGTCGGACTGCCCGTAACGGTGTTCGCTGAGGCGCCGGTTGCGACGCGTCGCGAGGCCGTCTAGAACGCAAACGTCATGCGCACGCTGATTCTCGCGGCCGGCCGTTTCGGTGAGGCCATGCAGAGGGCGATCGCGGAGGGGCGCGAGCCGCGGCTCGACGTCTTCGAGCTCGCTCGTGAGCTCGGGGCGGACCTGCTCGATTTCGACGACGTCGAACGTTCCCCGCACCTGGCCATCAAAGCGGTGTTGCGCGCCGCGGGACCCTCGGCGGCCCTCGCGGAGCTCGGGTTCTTCGCGCGCGGGCGCTACGACGCCTTTTTTACCACGGGCGAGGACATCGGCTTACCCCTGGCGACCCTGCTCAAGGCAGCGCGCTCGCACGCCTCCCACACCATGATCGCCCACACGCTCTTCCCCAAGAAAAAGCGCGTGTTCTTCCAGGTCTTCAGCGTCGCAAGCCACATCGATCGGTTCCTCGCCTACTCGACGTCGGAGGAGCGCTTGATGCTCGACGAGCTCGGCATTCCGGCGAGCAAGGTCGAGCGCATCTACTATCACGCCGATCAAAAGTTTTTCCGGCCGACCGAGCGCGCTCCCGAGCCGGATCTCCTGTGCGCCGCCGGACAGCTCTTGCGCGACTACGACACGTTGATCGCCGCCGTCCGCGATCTTCCCGTGCGCGTTCAGATCGCAGCCGGAAGTCCGTGGATCGACCAGCGGCTCGCCCCGGCGGGCGAGTTGCCGCAGAACGTGAGCTGGGGAAAGCTCGGCCGCTTCGAGCTCCGGGAGCTCTACGAACGTGCCGCGCTCGCCGTCGTTCCGATCAAGCAAAACCATTACCAGACCGGCATCGCGACGATCCTCGAGATGATGGCGATGGGGAAATGCGTGATCGCGACGAAAACGTTCGGTCAAACCGATACGATCGTCGACGGCGAAACCGGCATCTACGTACCCCCCGAAGATCCTCGCGCGCTCAGGGACGCGATCGAGCGCATGCTCGCGCGCCCGGACGACGCGAAGCGCATCGGCCAGGCTGCGCGCCGCTTCATCGAAGAGCGCGCGAGCCTCGAGCTTTTCGTCGAGAAAGTCTCGGCCGCCGTGAGGGACGCTCACTCGCGCCGGCAGCGCTGACGCCGGGTTCGAACCGCGGACTCAGATCGCGCCCGGCAGCGCAGCGAGCCCGCTCGGGTCGATCACCACCGACCCGATGAAACGAGACGCGCCCACCTGCGACACGGCCTTGCTCGCGTCCGTGTATTGCATGTGCTCGAGCGCGACGCAGAGGACCGCGGCGTCGGTCGCCTGCGCGAGCGCGAGCGAGACGGGGTTGTCGCTCAGCGCGGCCAGAGCGACGACCACGGGGTCGCCGTCCCTCGCGCAGCGCTCGACCTCCTTCAGGAACGCAGCGAGATGGCCGAGCGGCAGCCGCGTCGCGTCCGCCACCTGGATCGGCGAGCCCAGATGGAGCATTCCCGTACGCGAGAGCATCACCGCGATACGCACCGCGAAGTCGAGCGGCGCGCCCGGTCCGGCCGGCACCACGGCGAGCGACTGCCAGGGGCGGTTTCGCAGCGAAAGCCACAGCCGTTGCCAGTCCGGATCGCGCCAGGCGTTGATGGCGTCGGGCGGGCGGGCCGCAAGCGCGGTTTCGCTCATGAACGCCGAATCCTCTCGCGGCGCGCTCGACGTGGCAAGTCCAGCGCTCGTGCCGCGCGAGCGGTTACCGAAGTCCGTTTCACGACTTGACCGCCTCGAGCAGGAGATCGGCGATGCGGTAAGCGTTTTTCTTCATATCGAAGCGCTCTTCGCCGACGGCGCGCGCCCGAGCACCGAGCCTTTGCGCGAGCGCTGGATCGGATGCGAGCCGATCCAGGCGATCGGCGACCGCGCCGATGTCGTCTTTTGGCACGATGTAGCCGCTCTGCTCGTTCTCGACGGCTTCGGCGTGCGCGCCCACGGGCGTCGTCACGATGGGCAGGCACGCCGCCATGGCTTCACCGAGCACGACGGCGAGGCAATCGGCGCGCGTCGGCAAAGCGAACACGTCCGCGTCGGCGTACAAGCGGAGGAGCTCCGGCGAGAGCGGCTTCACGCCGCGATAGACGAAAATTCCGTTCTCCGCCGGCACCTCCGCGCCCGTCACCAGGTGGAGCTCGGCCGGGTGCCGCATACGGCGCCGGGCCTCGAGCAACACGTCGCCTCCCTTGCGCCTGAAGTCGCCGCCCACGAAGAGCACGCGAAGAGGTCCCGGGCGCCGCGGACCGCGCTCGCGCGGATCGGGAAAGCGCGTGATCACCGTGCCGGGATGGATCACCGTGACGAGCTCGGGAGCGGCACCGTAGTCCGAGACGAGCGAGGCCTTCGCCCACTCCGACCACGCGGTGTAGCGACGCGCGCGCCGCACGATCGCGCGGTGGGCCGCGAGCTTCGCGCGCTCGACCGGGGCAGCCTGCACGCGGTCGCCGTAGTGCTCGGCGAGCGAGTCGTAGTTCAGGGGCGTCGCGTCCGTCGAAAACAGCGTGGGGATCTTGCGCATGAACGGCCCGAGAAAGAGCGCGATCGTCTGGGTGTGGACGAACAGCGCGTCGAGCGGCTCGCGCCGGAGCGCGGCGCGAACCGCGAGCGCGGCGCGCAGACTGCCGCGTAGCGTCCAGTTCTTACCGACGACGGGCAAGAGCGGCTCGCGCTCGGGCTGATACGGCACGTCGATGAAGCGGGCGGCGAGGTCGTCGCGATCGGCGAGCGCGTCGCGGAGGCCCATGCCGTACGCGACGTGCCCGAGCGTCTGCTCCATGACGAAGCCGATGCGGGGTTTCACGCCCCCACCGTAGGCCAGGCGAGGCTTCGCGAAAAGCTTTCTACGACCCCGTGCCGCCGACGACGACCGGCACGGTTCGCGCGATGACGTAGAGGTCGAGCCACGGCGACCAGTTACGGACGTATTCGACATCGAGCTGCAAGCGCTGCTCGAACGTCGACTCGTTGCGCGTGGTCACCTGCCAGATGCCCGTGAGCCCCGGTCGGACCCGCAAGATGATGGATTCTTTCTGGTCCATGTCGGGGATCTCGCGCTCCATGTACGGGCGAGGACCGACGAGGCTCATCTCGCCCGCGAGGACGTTCCAGAGCTGCGGGAGCTCGTCGAGGCTGAACTTGCGCAGCACCTTGCCGATGCGGGTCACGCCGGGATGGTCGGGCAGCTTGTGGAACGTCTCCCATTCGATGCGCAGGGTCGGGTTCTTCTCGAGGTGTCTTTCGAGAAGCTCGTCGGCGTTCAAGAACATCGTGCGGAACTTGAGCGCCGAGAAGCGGACGCCGTCCTGGCCCAGTCGCCGCTGGCGGTAGAGCACGGGTCCTTTCGAATCGAGCTTGATGAGCAGGGCGAGGACGGCGAGCAGCGGAAGGATGCAGACGAAGCCGATGCTCGTTAGAATGAGATCCATCGCGCGTTTCGCTGCGCGCGGCCAACGCAAGAGGAGCTGGCGCCTCACCTCGATGCCGAGCGCGCCGCCGAGGTACTGCGTCGGCGCCCCGAAGTGCACGAGGTTGAAGACGTCGGGAATGACGAGCACGTGCGTGTACGTCTCGGCGAAACGCTCGATGAGCGCGAGGATCGCCGCCGAGTCCATCTGTGGCATCGCGACGACGACGGTCTTGATGTTGAGCCGCTGAGCGAGCGCCGGCGCGAGCTC
>DASUTR010000896.1:0-2232 GCA_036374535.1 Polyangiaceae bacterium | reverse complement strand
GGCGTGTTCCGCGATTTCTGCGCGCACGTCTCGATGGCCTCGCAGATGGAGGAGATGTCGCGCGGCATCGTCGATCTGCGCCGGCTCGTGTTCGATGCGTCGCTCACCGTCGCGAGTCTGTTCGTCACGGCGCGCGTCGTCGATTCGTGGAGGTGGGGTTGAGCGCGGCGAAGTCGGGCTGGCGCGGCACGAAGGCGCTCTCTGCGCTCGGCGTGGTCGCCGCGATGGTGGTCGCGGTCAACGTCAACGTGCTAGTCGCGCGATTCTACACGCGCTGGGACGTGACGAGCGAGGGGCTCTACACGCTGTCGCCCGCGACGGTCGGCATCCTGCGCTCGCTCGACGCGCCCGTCCGAGTCACGGTCCTCCTGGCCAAGAGCGATCCCCTGCTCGCCCCGATGCGCCAGACGCTGGTCGCCTACGGCGCCGAGACCCGGAAGCTCGAGGTTTCCTATCTCGATCCCGAGCAGAACCCGGCGGAGTTCGTGGCCGTGCAGAAGAAGCACGGCATCATGGCGGGCCAAGCCGAAGACGGCCGCGTCGTCACCGACGCCGTCGTGCTCGTCGCGAGCGGCGAGCGCACGTGGTTCGTCACGAGCGAGGAGCTGAGCTCCTTCGACGACGAAGGGCGCGCCCGGCCCCGCATCGAGCAGGCGTTGAGCGAGGGGATCGCGAACGTCACGCGCGGCGAAAGCGCGAAGCTCTGCTTTTCGACGGGACACGGCGAAGCCTCGCTCGACGACGTGGGCCCCGAGGGGCTCGCCGAGCTCCGGAGGCGCGTCGAAAAGAGCAATTACGAAGCGCTCGCCGTCGACCTCGGGCGCTCCGACGCCGAGAAGACGCTCGCCGGATGCCGCGTCCTCGTCGTCGCGGGGCCCGAGCTCGCGTTCGGCGCGGACGCCGCGGGGCGCGTCGAACGGTTCGCGCAGAAAGGCGGCGGCATCGTGCTCTTCGCCGGGCCCGTCTTCACCGAGGACGCGCGCGTGCGGCCCTCCGGGCTCGAAGCCGTCGCCGAGCGCTTCGGCATTCGGCTCGCGAGCGCGATGGTGCTCGAAACGGACGCGAGCTTGCGGCTGCCGCGCGGCGCGGGCGAAACGTTCGCGGCGACGCCGCTCGAGCACGCCGTGACGCGCGGGCTCGTGCGCGAAGGCGGCAAGGTCGACTTTCCGGTGGTCGTCAGCGAATCGCGCGCGCTCGAGCTCGTCTCGGGCGGACCCGCGCGGCGGTTGCTCGCTTCGAGCGCGGAAGCGGTCGTGCTCGAAAATCTCGAGGTCGTGCTCGGCGGCAAGGGACCGCCCCCGGACGCTCGCCGCGCCGAACGCCTGCTCGCCGCGGCGAGCGAGCTCCCGAAGGCCGCGGGCTCGCCGGAGAAGTACGGCCAGCGCGCGGTGATTTTCGGCTCTCGCTCGCTGCCGTGGACGCGAAGCTTCCGCGACCCCGCGCTGCTCGGCGCGCGCCTGCTCGTCGAGAACGCGCTCGCGTGGACGGCCGCGCGCCCGGCAATCGTGAGCGTGCCGGAAAAGCCCGCGCGCGCCGTCGGGCTAGCCCTCACCGAGGAATCGATGGGGGAGATCCTGCGTTACGTCCTCGTTTACATGCCGAGCACGGCCGCGCTCGCGGGCTTCGTCCTCCTGTTCCGGCGACGGGCCCGCGAAACGCGCTCGCGGCGCGGGAACGCGGGAGGCGCCACGTGAAGCTCTCCGGGCAGCAGTGGTTGAGCGTCGCGCTCGCCGTGCTGGCCGCCCTGTCCGCGCTGCTCGTGCTCACGACGCGGAACGTTCCCGGCACGAGCGAGCGTCTCGAGCGCGAGCGAAACTTGCTCGCCGTCTGGAACGAGGACGAGATCCGCCGCATCTCGTTCGGTGCCGGAGGAACGAGCTTTCGTCTCGAACGCACCGGCTCCGGAGACGCGCGCGGGTTCGTGCTCGTGGCAAAGGAGCGCGAAGACGCGGACGGCGCGGCCGTCGATCGGCTGATTTCCGGGCTCGGCTTCGCGACGCCGGTGCGCCGCATCGACGAGACGGGCACGCTCGCGGCGTTCAGGCTCGACGCGCCCCGCGCGAAGCTCGGAATCACCATGGGCAACACCGTGTTCGAGCTCGCGCTCGGCAAGGACGCGCCGTCGCCCGCGGGCGCCGCCTACGTGTCCGTCGCCCGCGACGAGGAGCCGGCGGCGCTCTTCGTCGTGCCGAAAGACGCAGCGGCCCTCTTCCGCATGACTGCCGACGATTT
>DASUTR010000895.1:0-2204 GCA_036374535.1 Polyangiaceae bacterium | reverse complement strand
GGCTCGCGTCGTCGAGCGCACCCGCTTCCGCCGCCGCGGCGCTCGCGGCGCTCGCGGCGATCTGCTCGATGGACGCTTTGCCGAAGCGGCGCTTGGCCGCGATGGTGAGCATCTTGTCGGGACCGAGCGTGCGTTCGGCGCGTGCCAGGTGACGCCGGTACGTGCCGTTCTCGATCTCCCGACAGATGCGCTGCCAGTACTGCGCGAACGTGTTGTAGCGCTGGATGATCGTTTGAAGCTTGAAGCGCTTGCCGGTGTTACGGATCTTTTCGCGCCGGAGCAGGTAGATGCGCCGATCGACGTCTTTTCGCGCGACCTGCGGCTCGATCTTCTCGAACCCGAGAAAATACTGTTCGTAGAGCGCGCGGAGCCGCTCGAGCCGCGTCTCGAGCTCCTCCAGCGCTACGTCGAGCTCTTCGAAGGTCACGTCATCCCTCGAGCGGGGTCACGAGGACGTCGTCGAAGCAGACGGGGACGTCCCAATCGTTGAAGCCGAAGTATTCGTGACCGGGGCCCGCGAGCGGCTCCGGATCCTCGAACGCGTGAATGAGCGTGTCGTCGACGCTGAAGCGCACGGTGCGCCCGTCGGTTCGCTCGATCTCGAAGCGATACGAACGGCCCTCGGCCACGGGCGCCGTGCGCGGATCGTCCGAACCCGGGACGAGCCTCGACTCCCGTCGATTCGAACCGTGTTCGTCGAGCCGCGCGAGCACGTGCAAGCTGTTCTTCCAGCCGCCGAAGATGACGATGTAACTCGTTGCGTCGTCGTACGAGGTCCCTTTCGCGGCGCTCGCTCCGTCGCCCCAAACCTCGGCCTTGATGTCGCCGTTCGGAGAGCCGCTCGTCGCCACGAACTCGATGCGCGCGTTCTTCGGCAAGCGCCGGTCGAGCCACACGCCGTGATTCTTCGCGTGCTCGCCGCAGAGCCTTCCGTTGTCGATGCGCCAGACCGGCGACGTCGCTTTCCAGTCCGAGCCCAGGCTCGAGCGTTCGAAGTCGTCGCTGAACTCCTCCGCCAAGAGCGCCGCGCTCGCCGCCTTCGCGGCCGTCGTGTCTCCCGGAGCCTTCGGCGCCGTGCGCGCCGTCGCGGCGCCCGAGTCTTTCTTCGCGCGCGCGGGCTTCGGCCGCACGCCCGCGTCGCGTCGAAAGTCGGCGGGATCGGCGGGCAAGCACGCCACCCCGAGCACGATTCCAACGAACGCCACGCGCCGCATGCCCGACCATGCTAACCCGGAACGCCGCCGCCGGCCCGACGCGCCGGCACCCCGATTTGCCATGCATCCGGTGCTCGTCGTCGTTCCGTGGCCGGAGCTCGGCATTCCGCTCTGGCCGCTCTTTGCGCTGCTCGGGCTTTCGGGCGCCGGGGTCGGCTTCGCGGCGCTGCGCCGGCGCGACGCGCCCGTCGCCGCGCTCGGCTTTTTGCTCACGGCGGCCGGGCTCGCGCTCGCCGTCACGTCGCGCGCCTCGCGCCTCATTTCGGGATCGTTCGAGCTGCGCTCGTGGGGCGCGCTCTTCGCTCTGGCGATGGTTCTCGGAAGCGCCGTCACGCTTCATCGCGGCGCACGGCGCGGGTTCGATCGCGAGCTCCTCGTACGCGCGTGCATTGCGGCTGGTGTCGGCGGCGTGATCGGCGCTCGTCTCGTTTGGGTGCTGCTCCATCCGAACGCGACCGGTTCCGTGGAAGGAGCCGTCGCTTTTTATCTCGGTGGGCTCTCGATTTGGGGTGGCGTCGCGGGTGGACTCGCGGGAGCGAAGCTCGTAACGAGGTCGAGCGGAACGTCGCTTCGCGCCTTCGCCGATGTCGCCACTCCGGGATTCGTAGCCGGCATCGCCGTTGCGCGACTCGGCTGCTTCTTCGAAGGGTGCGACTTCGGCGTGCCGTTCGGTGGCGGCGCGCCGCGCTTTCTCGCCTCGCTCGGCACGTTCCCCGCGAACTCACCGGCGTGGGTCGCGCACGTCGTGTCGCGAGGCCTCACGCCGAACGCGAGCACGTCGCTCCCGGTGCACCCCGTCATGCTTTACGAGGCGTTCGCTGCCTTCGTGCTGGTCGTTGTCTCGTTCCTGCTCGAGCGTCGCGGCTTCAGACCCGGATTCGTTTTTGTCGCCGTTTCGCTGATGTATCTGCTGCTTCGAGTGTCACTGGACTCGCTCCGTGACGACCCGGCTGAAATGTGGGTCTCGCGCGTACTTCTTTTGTGCGTGGT
>DASUTR010000894.1:0-7391 GCA_036374535.1 Polyangiaceae bacterium | reverse complement strand
CGGCTGGCTGCTCCCGCTGTTCGCGACCGACCCGGCGAGCGCCGCGGAGCTCCGCGCCGTGCGCCGCCATCTCGACAACCGCGTCACCGAAACCGCGGGCAAAGCGCACTTCGTCACGAGCTACGGTGAGGGCGCGCACCTGCTGCTCCACTCCGACCGCCGCGCCGACGGCATTCTGCTCGACGCGCTCTTCGACGACCGTCCGGACAGCGACGTGATCCCGAAAATCGTGGCGGGCCTGCTCGCCCATCGCAAGCGCGGCCGCTGGTACACCACGCAAGAAAACGTGTTCGTCTTGCTCGGTCTCGATCGCTACTTCCAGACCGTCGAGAAGGCGACGCCCGATTTCGTCGCGCGCGCCTGGCTCGGCAACGCGTTCGCGGGCGAGCACACCTACCGCGGCCGCACGAACGATCGACAAAACGTGTCCATCCCGCTTTCCGCCGTCGCGGCGATGCCGCAGCCGTCCTCGGTCACGCTGGCCAAGGAGGGCACTGGCAGGCTCTACTTCCGCATCGGCATGAATTACGCGCCGGACGACCTGCGCCCGCCGCCCGCCGAGCACGGCTTCAGCGTCTCGCGCCGCTACGAAAGCGTGACCGAGCCCGCCGACGTGAAGCGCGAGGCCGACGGGACGTGGCGCGTACGCGCGGGCTCGCTCGTGCGCGTGCGCGTCGGCATGGTGGCTCCGGCGCGCCGCTACCACGTGGCGCTCGTCGATCCGCTGCCCGCCGGCTTCGAGCCGCAGAACTCGGCGCTCGCGGCGACCCCCACGATTCCACGGGATCCCGAGGAGGTGGGCGCGAAACGCGGCGCGCGCCACCCGTGGTGGTGGGAGCGCGCGTGGTACGAGCATCAAAATCTCCGCGACGAGCGCGTCGAAGCGTTCGCTTCGCTCTTGTGGGAGGGCGTGTACGACTACACGTACGTCGCCCGCGCGACGACGCCGGGCGACTTCGTCGTGCCGCCGCCCAAAGTCGAAGAGATGTACGACCCGGAGACGTTCGGGCGCGGAGCCGCGGACCGCGTGGTCGTGTATTGAATCGAACGGCTGAGCCTGCCCCCTCGACGGGGGAAGAACTCGATCAGTCCGTCTCCATGGTGCCGACCTTCGCGTCGTACATCATGGGGCCGATGTCGGGATCGTTCACGACGATCGAGTAATCGTTCGGGAGCTCGATGTCGATGTGCGACGGCACCTTCGCCATGGGCGCGATGCCCATGTCCTTGCCGATGAGATTGATCGTCAGGCGGTCGTCCGACTCTTTGCCGGGCTGGAACTGCACTCGGTGCCACTTCAAGAGGTTTCCCTTGTAGCGGTTGTACGTCACGTACCAGTGGTCGCCGTCGGGCTCCTTGATGAACCGAACGAGCTCGACGGGCACCTTGCTCCGCGCCTTTTCGAGGCACGCGCCGAAGGCCGCGCGATCGTCGCCGGCTTGCTCTTCGCATTTCTCTTTGGCCGCGATGCCGACGGGCGACTCCTTGAAGTTGAACACGTATACGAGATTCGGACCCGTGATGAGCTCGGCTGGCGGCCGGCTCGCCTTGCGCAATCCGTCGCCGCCTCGCGGATCCGGCCCGGAGGCTTCCGCCGCGGCGATCTTGTCCATGCGGGCCTTCTCGGCTGCGGCCGCCGCCTTCGCCTTCTCGTCTTCGCTCTTCTCGCGCGAAGCCTGGGCGGATTCGGCCTTCGGTGCCGGGGCGCTCCCACACCCCGAAAGAATGGACAGAATGGCGGCGGAACTCACGAGGACACGGGCGGTCTTCAGCATGCTCGATGTGCGCAGCGCGCGCGGCGAGTCGCGCTGCTTCTCCTTCTCGAATCCATGCTAACGACCGCCGCGCCGAGCGCCATAGTGTCCCGAAAATTTTGGTGGGACTCGCGTGTTCAATGGACTACCCGCGCACACTCGCGACCACGAGCGCGCGTGTCGTGCGCGCTCGCACCCGTCGGGAGATCCACCTCGATTGGCGCTACCGGTCGGAGGCGAGGAGGCGAGCGGCGCCGCGCTAGCGCGAGGTCACGGCAGGAGCTCCCACGGTCCCCATACGCCGCCGCGGCGCGTCTTCATGTAGACACTCCCGCTCCGCGTGATGGCGGCAATCCGAAGCAGATCGTTGAACGAGTTGGCGGCGTGCGCACCGGCGATCGAACTGAAAGGGCCCGGAGCGTCCTGCTGGAAGGATTGCCAGGCGCCGAACACGCCGGAGGCGTTCTGAAAGCGCGCCCAGAGTGTGCCGTCGATGTCGAGCGCGAAGACGGGGGAACCGTCGAGGACACGGTACGGGGCCGTGATGTGGACGAGAGGAGGAACGTCGGCACTGGCGAAGTCGACGCACGTCTCGAAATCGGCGCCGGGCTCCGGCGACACCTGCACGCACGACCAAGGCTGTCTCTCGTAGTCCACGACGAAGACCTGCTGTCGGCCGTCCGCACGGAGGCCTGCGGCAAGGAGCTGAGTCTTCGGAGCAACGACTTCCTTCCAATCGCTGAAGGCAGCGTCCGGACCGAGTCGGTGCCGCTGAAATACCCGGCCGCGATCGATTACGAATACGTAATTGGTGCCGCTGCGCGCCATGGAAGCCGCGACATCGAGGGCGAACGAGCGCGACGTCGGCAAGCTGAACGGCGTCCAGTGACTCCACGCGACGTTCTGGCCGTAGGGCAAGATGCGGCGCACGAAGAGCTTCCCACACTGCGTGGCCGCGTAAAATTCGGCGAGATCGTTGGTCTGGCTCGTGGCCGCAACGCGGTCAGCGTACGGCACCATATCGAAGCACCGCCATCCCACGGTGGTTGAGTCATCTCCCCAGTTGATTTTCGTCGCATAGCCGTGATCCTCCGACACCAGCAGGTGCCAGCCGTCGGTGCCCGTGGTGTTCATTGCAATGTGCCGCGGGCTCCGCAGCGGAGCGACAGTAAAGGCGTAAGGGGGACCGAAACATTCGGGCACGACCGTCGCATCTTCCGAGCAGAACGCGGGCGTCGGCCAAATTGGATCGTCGTCGTCGTCGCCAGGTCTGCCACCCTCCATTCCCGCGTGTCCACCTTGGTCGGTGTCCCTGTCGCCACCAGAGCCGCCTTCGGGATCTACCGAGGCGCCTCCACTGCCGCCGCTGCCCCCAGTGACGCCGCCCCCACTCCCGCCGTCGCCTCCGCGTCCGGGCCGGCCGCCTCGCCCGCTTTCGCCGCCTCCAGCGGTGGCCGCGCCCCCGGCGCCACCGTTCGTGGTGCCCAAACCACCGGAGCCAGCGTCTTCCCCGCCTTGTCCTGCTTCTTGGTTTCCCGTCGCGCCGGCGCCCGCGGCGCCTCCGCTATCGGAATGCCCTCGATAAGGTACATGGTCTCCGAAACCGCGGCATGCACCGAAGCCGACGATCGCGAGTCCCACCCCCAGCCAGGGAATTCGATGAGCAGCCATGACGGGTGGCGGACACTACTCCTAAAAGGGTCAATGATGGACCCTCGGGATCGAGCTGCGAATCGTGGTTGCCCCTCACGAACCCTTCGAACGGTACGTGGAGACGCAAGAATTTCGCAAGGATCATCCGGCGCGTGCGGCTCACTCGAGGCGCAGGCCGCGCCTTTAGCTTCTCGGCAGTTCTGCCCGCCATTCGAAGTGCGCGTGTCACGCGCGGTCCGCCGCGCTCGAGCCTGCAGTGCTCGGCGTTCAGCGCAGGCGCGAATGCGATCGGTCCAGTAAAAGCCCAGGACATCCGTCGCTTGCGCGGACGGTCGAGTCGGGTCTCGCGCTCTGGGACGCCAGCACCCGACTCGGCTACTCTCGGCCCATGCCTCACGGCGCGAGGTACGCTTCCGCGGCGGCCGCTCTCGTTCTCGCCACCGCTTGCGCGCGGGCGCCGGTGACTCCGCGCGCTGCTCCGCCGGCGCCAACCGCGTCGGCCGTGGCCGAGCGAACGGTGCCCGCTTCGTCAGCGGTCCGCCCGGCGGCCGTGAACGCATCCAGTACGGCTGTCTCGCTCGCGGAGCCAGCCGGCGGGCCCGCTGCGAGTCCGAGCGCCGCGACGCCCGGCGCCGGGACTCCGCGTATCGTGTCCGATTGCCTTCCGTACGGCGAGACCGTCGTCCTGAGGGGCAACGTCGTGCGTCCTGCGTCGGCACCCGCTTCCCCTCCGCCCACGCAGAAGCGCAAGGCGGGCGCGCCGCCGGCCAAGCCCGCCTGGACTTTCGAGCTCGAGGCTGCGCGGTGTGTGGTCGACCTGCGGCACGGTAAGAATCCGGCGAAACATCCCGTGTCGAGCCTGCTGTTGATGCCGATCGCGGGAGCGACGGACGTCCCTCCGACGGTCGACGGGCGGGTCGTCGAAGCCACCGGGGTTCTGGTCGGTATCGTCTCCGGTGAAAACCTGCACGTCCTCTACGTGGTGCGCGAGCTCACGACCGCGTCTCCGGTGGGGACACCGTAGTCCGCCCTCGGCTCGGCCGTTCACGCCGACGTCAACACCACGCGCGAGATCTCGGGCGGCGCTCCGACGCGCGCCGGCGGACCCGCCGTGCCGAAACCGCGGTTGATGTAGAGCTTCGAGCCCGAGCGCTCGTAGAGCCCGGCGATCCAGCCGTTCTTCATGAAGAGCTCGCCGGGGCGAACGACGAGGTTCACCTGACCGCCGTGCGTGTGGCCCGAGAGTTGGAGCTCCACCTTGCCCGCCGCTTGCTCGAAGAACGAGGGATTGTGGCAGAGCAGCACCCGCGGCAGATCGCGCGCCGCGTGCCGTCCGTCGATTTGCGGCAGCGAATCGACGGCCGCTTTCAGATCCGGCCCTTCGTCGCGCGAGAAGCGTCGCGCCATCACGTCGTCGACCCCGAGCAGCGCGAAGCCTTGCGCTCCACCGATGACGCGGCCTTCATTGCGCAGTACGCGAGCGCCGCCGCGCTCGAGCGCGCGGACCGTGGGAATGACGCCGGCGTAGTAGTCGTGATTGCCCGTGATGGCCGTCACGCCTTCGCGCGCGAGCGGCGCGAGCCGGCGCGCGAAGCGACCGAGCGTTTCGGCGAAGCTCGCGTCGTGGTCGATGAGATCGCCCGTGAGCACGACGAGATCGGGCTTGGCGCGCCGAACGAACTCGAAGCCGGCTTCGAGCTCGGCGCGACCGACGAAGGAACCGACGTGGATGTCCGAAAGCTGGACGATGGTGAACCCGTCGAGCGCCTTGGAGAGACCTGGCAGCCGAACCGCGAGCTCTTCAATCGTGTAGTCGTGGCGGCCGACGAGCGTGCCGTAGAGGGAGCTCGAGCTGCCGACGAGGAACGCGGAGCCGGCCGCGGCTCGTGCGAGCACCGCGCGGCGCGGGACCAGCGGTGCTTCGGTCGCCGGTTCGGACGCGAGAGCGGGCTTCGTTTGGCCGGCGCGCTTCCGCGACGAGCGATAGCGCTCGATGATCCGCGCGGCGAACGAGACGAGCTCCGCCGCGAGCAGGAGGATCGCGCTGATGAGCACGGCAAGCTGGATCGCGAACGACACGGCAAGCGCCGCGCCGAGCGAGAGCTCCGGGACCGCTCGGTCGAGGAACCGGCCGAGCGTCACCATGGCGAGCGAGGCATAGAGGACGACGGCCAGGCTCAGCCGAAGTCGCCGCGGAATCGAGAACGCTCGTTCCGCCCACCGCAGAACATAGTGGTTCGCTGCCCCGAGGACGACCAAGAGCGTCAGAAAGAAAACGATGAACGACCAGCGCATGCTCGGTGGTACCTAGAACCCACGCTCTGATTCCGCCATTCCCCCAGTCTATGCCCAAGAAAGCCCTCGTGAATCGGCCGTTTCAGTCGCTCCGAAGCGCTCGCTCCCCCGAGCCTCGGCCGAAAAACTTCGCCGACGCGATGAAAGGCGAGGGGACCGTCCCACTTCGAGAAGGCGTTCGTCGCGTTCCACCGTCCCGGCTCCCGAAACCGAACGCCGTGGTCGCGGAAGGTCCCGCGTTCTCGCTGACGTGCGAAGAGGACTGGGTCGAGGGTCACCGCGCCGGGCTCTCGGCAAGCGTTCGGCGTCGCCTCGGCGGGACGCCGACGGCGACGCTCGATCTACACGGATACGACAGCGACGCGGCGCGCCGGCGAGTCGCGCGTTTCGTCGCGACCGAGCGCCATCGAGGCCGCGAGCTCGTCCTCGTCATCGTGGGGAAGGGCCGTCACTCGGCGGGTGGCCGCGCCGTCCTCCGCGGGGAAATCGCGGAATGGCTCGCAGCGACTGCCGGTGTCCTCGCGTTCCGCACGGCGCCCCGCGAGCTCGGCGGCAGCGGCGCCGTCGTGGTCTTGCTCAGCCGCTAGCGAATCGGCGCGCCATCGCCGCGCGTAGAGCCTCGCGCGCAGTGCCCTTCAGAGGTTCGCCGTGAGCCGGGAGAAGATGGACGAAATTGCGTTCGACGAGCGCGTCGAAGTCTTTTTTCACCCGCGACCCCATCCGTCGCGCCCAGGGCCCGCCGATCAGCGACGGGCCGAAACCCATGCCGCGCAGTACCGCCGTTCCAAGCGCCGAGCAGCCTTCGAACGTCGTCCAATTTTGGTACGAGTCACAAGGAACGATGACGCCCCCTTCGGGTCGTTCGAGCAACAGCACCGCTTCCGGTGCGCTGCCGCTTTGGAACGGAAACACACTCGAGCGCTCGAGCGGCGACTGCCCGTCACCGAGCTCGTAGTCGGGAGCGACCCCGCGGGCGTGGCGCTGTCCTCGAGGGGCCCAGAAGGTCGGCCGGTAGCGGTGCACGTAATACGCATCGTCGGCTCCGTGCGCGAAGCCGAGGCGTACGAGATGTTTCACCTGCCCGAGTTTCGCGAGCTCGGCTTCGCCTTCGGCCGTGAGGCGCACCGAATTGACGAGCACGAGGTCGTTTCCCACGCGCACGACGACCATGTTGCGCGTGATGGTGACGCCGGGCGCGAGTCTGAGTCGCCCGCGCAGGAAGAACAGATTCGGAAATACCTCCTCGAACGAGCCGTGAGGGTACGCGGGACGAAACGTGGGCATCGGCACGGATTTCCGAAAACTCCCAACGCGGCAGTGCTATTCCCGTCCCACGTGGTCGATGACGGCGGTGAGCTCGGCGGTCGTATAGCTGCGAGTGCCGACCCAGCGGATCGTTCCCCTGCGATCGGCGATCACCGTCGCGGGGAGCTCATTCAGGCGCAGTCGTCCGGCGAGCACGCGCCCCGCGTCGTGCACCACGGGAAACGTGAGCCCGTGGCGTGCCGCCATGCGCGCGGCGCCGTCCGCGCCGTCGTCTTCGGACAACCCGACGAACGCGGCGTCCGGTCGCGCTCGGTGCGCGTCTTCGGCTGCGGGCAGCGACGTGACGCACGGCACGCAGTGCTCGGCGAAGAGCTCGAGCACGACCACGCGCCCCGCGAGCGCTTTCGTGTCCACGCTGGTGCC
>DASUTR010000893.1:0-3016 GCA_036374535.1 Polyangiaceae bacterium | reverse complement strand
TCCTATTCGGCCAGCGCCCGCTCAGAGTGGCGTCCGTCCAAGCGGTGCTCACGCTGCTAGCCGCGATCTTGATCCTTGGCTCAGACCGTTATTTCAGCAAGCTGATCCTGACCCCCCGTGAAGCCAGCTATATGGAGGGATCGAATTACCAAGGAACCGCTGCGGCGCGAGCGAACACTCTTTTCTCCTTCTCGCCTGTGCAGGGTCTTACCGCGATTGCCGCCATCAATCCCTTCGCCCTCATTCATTGGCCAACGGAGGACTCGCAGCTGCCGGGAAGGCATCTGGTCTGGCTTGTCCTTGCGCTGACCACCTCTGCCTGCGTACTAGCCGGCCGAAAGCGAACGACGCCAGGCCCGTCACGCTCTCTCGCAGCCGTCGCAGCGGCCTCGCTCGCCAGTTGGCTGGTCGCGAAGTACGGGATGAGCTTCTTCGCCGGTGGCATCACAAGACCGTCGCAGGACGGCATTCTGCTCTACGCATATCTTTTCTTCCTGGGCCGCCGCGTCGAGTTGTGGCTTCTATTTCTCGCGGCGCTCGCCGCCGCTGTGAGCGCCTCTCTCGGTCCTCGCAACCGCCGCGAGCGTGCTGTCGCCACCGCGACGATCGCGGGAGCCGTGATCGTCTTGGGAGCCTGGTGGCTGCCTTACGCGCAGACGCGTTTGGATCCACGGCGGAATTCCTTCATTGCCTGGAACCGTGGCGTCTCAGGATTGATCACGCAGGACGATATCGAGCTCGTGTCGTGGATGGAACAGCATCTGCCGCCCACCCAGGGACTCGTCGGGCTCGCGTCAATCCCTTTCAAATTCGGCCCCACCAAGTTGCTCTTTCCGATCGGCGCTTCTCAGGCGTTGCCACTCTACGGCAAGGGCTACAACTTCTGCTTCCAGGTCTACGATCCCAGCAGGACGTACAGCTACGACGAGTACAGCCAGCACGTCGTCAACTTCCTCGACCCAGACTGGCTCCTGAAGAACAACATTCGATACTTCCATCTGCCGAAGGGGGACTTGTCACCCAACCATGGATTGTCCCGGGCTCTGGAGATCGGCATGCTGCAACCGGTGCAGACCGTGTCGTCCTCCGGGGTCTACGAGGTTCGTTCACTTCCGTGGACGCCTCGCGTGATGTCGATTCCGCCTGCTCCGGAGAGTTCGTATCAGGTGCGCTGGCTCGCTGATGGCAGCGGCGTCGCCGAAGGAGGCGATCCCCAGCTCGTATTCGCCCTGAAAAAAAGGGAGTTCGTTCACGCGATCCGCTTCAGGTACACCTTGACCAATCCGGAAGGCGTTCCAGCTTCAGCGCAACTTTTCTGGAAACGGGCTGATCAGTCTTTCGTCGAACATGAGCGAACCGCGCGTTTGCGACTCGAGCCAAATGTGGAAGAGGAAACCCTGACGATTCTCGTCCACAGTACGCTCGACTACTTTCGATTCGACCCGGACGTAAGGCCATCTACCTTCCGCATACGCGAGATCGAGTTACTGGTGAAGCCGGCTGACCGTCCCTGACCCGAATGGCGACGTGCGGGCGCTGTGTGGGGAGGCCTACGCGAGCCGCAAAGCCTCATCGGCGAGGAACGTGTCTTCGACCCGCGGCGCAAAGTCGCGTGGGATACGCGTGATCCGTGCTTCGACGAGTGGCGAGTAGATCACGCGGCGGTGTTGTGCATTGGCCAAGGCACCGAGCGTCGCGCCGAGTCGCCTCGTGAAGCCCTCACGCGTGACGGATTCGATGGCGGCCTCTAGGAAGCGGCGCTCGACGACGACAAAGCCATCGGCTGGCGCCGCGATCGTCTGCGGCTTCAGAGCAAGTGCAAAGGCGCCGGCGTCCGTTCGATGGAGGCCCCGGTAGGGCGTCATGGTCTCGTAGGCGGTAATACGAGAGCCAGCATCGACGACGACGTCGCGATCGTCCAGGATGCGGCCGCCCACGATCGCCGCGTCCGACTGGAGCTCAAACCATTTCGTCGCCTCCCACACCCACTCCTGCGTAGTCGGACGACATCGAAGATCGATCAGCGCAATCCGTGGGACGTTGCGGGGAAGGGCGTCGCCGAGCGCCCGCCAGTCCGAGAGCGTATCCAAACCTCGCCGAACCGGCACGATGTGACTGGCGATCGAAAATCCGGGCACATGCGCGAGCGCATTCACATCGGCGTCGGTCGCGCCCAGGACCACGACGGCAAGGCCCGGGTCGCCGATGGGCCGGCGCCGAATCCACCATTCGACAGCGCCTCGAAAGAGTGGGAACTCGGCAATCTCGTAGCGCTCGGCTGCGCCGCGGCGGGCGAGCACCGCCTCGAGCACCGCGCGCATGGATGCTACGGAGCCGGGATTCTGAGTTTCGGTGTTGCTTTGCGACTCGGCGTGGGTGCGCCAGTGGTAGAGCACGTGTGGCACATGCGCGATCCGCAAGCCGGCCTCGCTGAAACGGACGACCGTGTCCCAGTCGTGGCAGTACTCCGCCTCCTGGTCTGTGTAGGCGCCGAGCTCGAGCGCCCGCTCGCGGCTGAACGCGCACAGGTGCCAGATGTACGACGATTCCAAGTTCAGGACGGGATCGAACCCAGGCCTCGAGTACGGCGCGCGCACGCGATCCCCGTCGAGGTGGTCCTCGTCCGAGAAGACGAAGTCGGCTTGCTCGCGGTCGATCGCGGCAGCGAGAACCTGCAGCGCATCGGGCTCGAGCAGGTCGTCGGCGTCAAGCGGAATGGCGAATCGTCGCGTCGCGCGAGCGAGGCATTGGCGCATCGCGCCCTGGATGCCGGCGTTCTCGGCACAGGCAAACCGCTTGACTCGACGGTCAGCCGAGATGCGATCGAGCACCCGCACGACGTCGTCGGACACTGGACCGTTCTCGAGCACGATCCATTCGAAGTCGGGATGGCGCTGCTCGAGCAGCGAGCGCGCCGTCAGCTCGAAGAACTGTGCTGGCGTGCGAGAGTAGACGCTCGTCAGGATCGAGAACGACACCCCCGAGGAGGCCCGCGCCAAGACGGCTCGCGCCAGCC
>DASUTR010000892.1:0-13743 GCA_036374535.1 Polyangiaceae bacterium | reverse complement strand
ACCGAGCGTCGTGGTCGTGCTGCCCGGCGTGATGACGATCGAACCGCCCTGCCCCGGCACGACGAACGATCCCGGCGGCGCGTCGGATGGAGGCGAGACGGGAGGCGTAGCCGGACCCGGCGCCTGAGGGCCCGGAGCCTGCGCAGCAGCCACGCCCGTGAACGAGAGCGCCCAAACGGCGATTCCAACCCGAGAGGTCATGTTCACTTCGGCGCGGCCTTGGACGTCTCGGGCTTCTTTTCGTCACCCTTCGAGTCCGACTTCGGTGCGCTCTTGGCGGTGCCGGGCACCGAGCGCGTCTCGAGGCTCTTGCCCTCGCCCTGGATCACGACGCGCGGCCCCGAGTCGTCGACGGCAGCCCCGTCGAAGGGCCGATCTGCCGAAAGCTCGCCGTCCGACTCGACGCGGACGACTTTGAGCTTCGGCCGCGAATGCGTGGCCGGAGCGGCGGCCGCGACGCGTTCCTCGGCCCGAGCCTGGGTCGATTGACGGAGCTCCATCGCATCGAGCCTCTCCGCCATGCGATCGGTCTGGCTCTGCACGCGCGTCAGCTCTTCCTGGAGTTTGGCGAGCTTCTTGTCGAGAGCGTTGCCTTCGCTCGCACAACCGGCGAATGCGAGCGAGAGCACGCCGAGCCCGAGCAGGGCGAACCGGGGCGACGAAATACACGCGGACCGCATGCCCTCGATCGTAGGACTCGCCCGGCGCTCCGGCCAACAAACCGTGGGTGCCGGTCGTTATTCGGCGGGGCCGGAGCCGTTTCCGGGCCAATCACTCTCGGCCGCGGACGCCCGGCGACCCGTCAGGTACTCGCGGGGGGTCGTTCCGAGGAGCTTACGGAAGACGCGGTGGAACTGAGCATAGCTACCGAACCCCGCCTCTTGAGCCGCTTCTTGCAGGTTCGAGCCGCCGCGGTCGACGGTGGCGAAGAAGCGTTCGACGCGGAGGCGATTCCGGTACTCGACGAGCGAGACGCCCATTTCCGTCTTGAACGAGCGGGCGAGGTGGCCGGGGCTGATGCCCATCTCGCGAGCGAGGGACTCGCCGCTCGCGACCGGATCGCGGCCGAGCGCGCTCAAGATGCGCTGCACGATCGGCTTTCGTTCTTCTTCGCGCGGCGGCGCCTTCCACGTCACCGTGCGCCGCCGTGACACGATGAGGTCGGCGAGCAGCCGCCCGAACACAGCAGCGCGCGCTTGCTTGCCTTCGTCGCACGGCGCGTGAGAGACGGCGGTGTCGTTGTACATGACACCGATGACTTCGCCCCCGGCGACGAGCGGCGTGATGCCGACCCAACCGCGACCGACGACGACGCTCTGTCCGTTTTCGAACGCGAGCAGCGGTGAGTCGTCGTACGCGAGCCAGAGTCCACCGCTCACTTGAGTGCGACGAAGTATCTCGTAATGAGCGCGGCTGCACTCGTGCGAAAACTTCCGCTCGTCCGTCGTCTCACCGTGCATGCCGGTGCCGAACGTGCCGCGCAATATGAAACCGGTCCCAGATGCCTCCATCAAATAGAGCGCTACCCGCTCCATGCCGATCCGCTTTCGCGCGAGCTCGACGGCCTTCTTGAGAAGACCTTCCATTTCTGCGCTCGCAGAGAGCTCGTCCACTGCTGCTAAAACTGACACGACTCCGCGCCACTCCGACTCTTTCTTCGGGGCGCGACGTTCGGCGTCCCCGAGCGCGACGGACCTGCTCGAAATAACCATGGCGGGAGTCTCCATCGACATCGCTCTTAATAGCCCGCTCTCGCCCGCGACGCGAGGCGTGAATTGAGAAGCCGGCAGAAATGATAAACAGAAATGCTAGGCACGAGCCTAGCCGGCGGCGGCCTTCAAGACCCCTGACGGCGAGGGGTTCTTTCTCCCCGTCAGGTACTCGCGCGGTGTCGTTCCGATCAATTTTCTGAAGACACGGTGGAACTGCGCGTAGCTGCCGAAGCCCGCTTCTTCCGCCGCTTCTTGAATGTTGGAACCACCGCGATCGACCGTTGCGAAGAACCGCTCCACTCTCTGGCGGTTCCGATACTCGACGAGCGAGCAACCCATCTCGCTCTTGAACGAACGCGCGAGGTGTCCCGGACTGATACCGAGCTCCTTCGCGAGCTGCTCACCGCTCACCGGCGGGTCACGCGTGAGCGACGCGAGGATCTGACGCACGAGCGGTGAACGTTCTTCTCTCTGTTCGACGACCGTGCGCCGAACGATCAAATCGGCGAGCAGGCGACAGAAGACGGCAGCGCGCGCCTGTTTGCCTTCGTCGACCGGTGAGTGCGAGATCGCCGTGTCGTTGTACATCATGCCCACGACCTCCCCACCCGACACGAGCGGCGTCACCGCGACCCAGCCGCGCCCGATGACGAGGCCTTCGCCGGCCTCTTCCGCGAAGTACGGCGATTCGGGATACGAGAGCCAGAGCCCTCCGCTCACCTGCGTGCGCCGCAAGATCTCGCAGTCGGTGGGGTTGCACTCGTGCCAGATGCGATGCTCGTCGGTGGTCTCGCCCGCGCGCCCCGTGCCCCACGTACCGCGCATCGCGACGGAACCGTCGGCGAGCTTCTCGCTCAGATAGATACCGACCCTTTCGAGGCCCAGTCGCGTTCGCGCGAGCTCCACCGCCTTTTTCAGCATGCTGTCGATGTTGGCGCACGCGGCGAGCTCGTCGACGGCACCGAGCACGGCGACGACACCGCTCCATTCGGATGCACCCGCAGGAGCACGACTCTCGGCGTCCGTACCGAGCGTGAGA
This sequence comes from Polyangiaceae bacterium, assembly GCA_036374535.1. Lineage (GTDB taxonomy): Bacteria > Myxococcota_A > Polyangia > Polyangiales > Polyangiaceae > PMG-095. The sequence continues at coordinate 10,992 of DASUTR010000892.1, read as the reverse complement.
GGAGTCTCCGAGATGCGAAGAGGCGGACCCTCGATTGCCATGGTGGCTATGGTCCTAGAATACCCGCGCTTTCGCCTCGGGGCGAGCGTCGACGACGTCGAAAAACTTTCCGATTTCGTCGAAGCGAGAGCACGAAAAAAAACGCGACAAGGGGCGTGAGCGTGATCAAACCGCGGCGCACCGGGAATGCCGTTGGCATACGCGGAAGACTCGTTCGTCCGGCACGGCTCGACGAGCGCGGCTCGGGCTCGCTCGGCGGCGTCCACGCTTTCGTCACGCTCATGGTGCGCGGCGGACGCGCAGTTTTCCGCGATTTCGCCGCCCCGTTCGTGCGGGCGGGAGCTCGCTAGCTCGACGCCCTAGGGGGGGTCGGGTAGGCTCCTCTCGTGAGCCGAGCTCGCAGCAAGAGGTCTCCGGGGCGCGCCCGCCCGAGGCTCGACCTCCGAAAAACGCTGTTCGTGCTGCCGAACCTGATCACGCTCGGCGCCGTGTTCTGCGGGTTCAACGCGATCCGCCTGGTCGCGAAGGAGCAGCCGACGGACGACGACGTCTACCGCGCTGCCGTCCTGCTCATCTTCGCGATGCTGTTCGACCTCATGGACGGCCGAGTCGCGCGCATGACGAAGACGCAAAGTGCCTTCGGCCTTCAGCTCGATTCGCTCGCCGACGTGATCTCGTTCGGCGTCGCGCCCGCGCTGCTCGTGTACAAGTGGGTGCTCTACCGCGAGCCGATTCCGGGGCTTCTCGTGGCGTTCGGCTACGTCGCCTGCGCGGCGATACGTCTCGCCCGCTTCAACGTGCTCGCGTCGAACGCGAGCGGCACCCCGACCAAGCCGAGCAAGTACATCGTCGGCTTGCCGAGCCCGCCCGCAGCGGGCATTTTGATCTCGCTCGCCGTTGCAAACCACGCCGCCGGCGGCGTCATCGGGCGCGTCGAGTACACGTGGGTGCTGCTCTGCGTGACCGTGGGTCTCGGCCTCTTGATGGTGTCGAACGTGACGTTCCGCTCGTTCAAGGACCTCAGGCTCGACACCGGGACGATCGTTCTCGCGCTGTTCGTGCTCGCGTCGAGCGCCTTCGTTTGGCAGAAGTTCCGGCCGGAATTCGTGCTGGTGTGGCTGCTCGGGGTGTACCTGCTCGTCGGCATCGTCGAATCCATTCGCGGGCTTGCCCAAAAGCTCCGCCGCCGCGAGCGCCGTTCGATTCCGCCGACCAACGTCGAATGACGCGCCGCTGACGCTCGCCGGCGCGAACCCGACGCCGTCCCCGCGCGCAGCAACGGGCCCTCGAAAATGCCGGCGAGGCCGATTCGTGGCAGGAGTTCGCCTTGCTCCTCGAGACGCTCGTACGAACCTCGAACGCGGTTTCGCGCACGGCCGCGCGATCGCAAAAGACGAAGCTCATCGCCGAGCTGCTCGGGCCGATGGATCCGGAGGACGTCCGGCTCGCGGTCGCGTATCTCTGCGGCGAGCTCCCCCAAGGCCGACTCGGGGTCGGCTGGGCGACGCTTGCCGAACGCGCTGCGGAGCCCGCCGCGACCGCCGCACTCACGCTCCGCGAGCTCGATCGCCGGCTCGGGGAGCTCGCGGCGTGCCGGGGCGGCGGCTCGGCGCGGCGCCGTAGCGAGCTCGTTCAAAGCCTGTTCGCGGCGAGTACGGCGGACGAGCAGGAGTTCCTGCGGCGCCTCTTGCTCGGAGAGCTCCGGCAGGGCGCGCTCGAAGGCGTGGTGCTCGAGGCGGTGGCGGCGGCGTTCGCCATCGAGCCGGATCGGCTGCGCCGGGCCGTGATGCTGAACGGCGATCTCTCGGGCGTCGCGGCGACCGCTCGACGCGAGGGCGCGGCCGGTCTCGCTCGCTACGGGCTCGAGCTCTTTCGACCGCTCGCTCCGATGCTCGCCCAGTCGGCCGCGAACGTCGGCGAAGCACTCGAGACGCTCGGCGGCGCGCTGTTCGAGCACAAGCTCGACGGCGCTCGCATCCAGGTGCACCGGGACGGCGAAAGGGTCGCGGTCTACACGCGAAACCTGAACGACGTGACGGCGCGTCTACCCGAAGTCGTGGAGCTCGTTCGAGGGCTACCCGCTCGCTCGCTCGTGCTCGACGGCGAAGTGCTGGCGCTCCGCGCGGACGGCCGTCCCGAGCCGTTTCAGGTGACGATGAGTCGCTTCGGCAAACGCGATCAGACGAGCGCGCTCCGCCAGAAGTTGCCCCTCTCGCCGTTCTTCTTCGACGTGTTGCACGCCGACGGCGCGGATCTCGTCGATCGCCCCCTCGCCGCTCGCAGCGCGACGCTCGAGCTCGTCGTTCCGGAAGCGAGCCGCGTCCCGCGCCTGGAGACGAGCGACCCCGAGGCGGCCCAGCGCTTCCTCGCCGGAGCGCTCGAGCTCGGGCGCGAGGGCGTGATGGCCAAGTCCAAGGACGCCGCGTACGAAGCCGGCCGCCGCGGGGCGGCGTGGCTCAAGGTGAAGCCGGCGTACACGCTCGACCTCGTCGTGCTCGCCGCCGAATGGGGCAGCGGCCGCCGGCACGGCAAGCTCAGCAACATCCATCTCGGCGCGCGGGATCCCGAGACCGGTGGGTTCGTGATGCTCGGCAAGACCTTCAAGGGCATGACGGACGCCATGCTCGCTTGGCAAACCGAGAAGTTTCTCGAGCTTGCCCTCGGACGCGAAGGACACATCGTGCATTTGCGTCCCGAGCTCGTCGTCGAGATCGCCCTCGACGGAGTCCAGCGGAGCTCGCAATACCCCGGCGGCGTCGCTCTCCGGTTCGCGCGCGTCCGGCGCTACCGTCAGGACAAGAAACCTGCCGAAGCGGACACCATCGACACCGTGCGGGGATTGCTCGCGAACGCGGCCGTCGACGGCGAGAGGAGCGAGGGACTCTGATCCAGCGGCGAAACGCGCTAGACCTCCCGCTCGAGACCCGTGTCCGTCATCGAAGTCGCCAATCTCAAGTTCGGCTATACGAACGATCCTCTTTTCGAGAACGTCACGTTCCGGCTCGAGCCGGGCGAGCGCGCCGCGCTCGTCGCGCCGAACGGCGCCGGCAAGAGCACGCTGCTCCGCGTGCTCTCGGGCGAGCTCGCGCCGGATTCCGGCTCCGTCGTCGTGAAGAAGGGCGCGAGCGTCGCGTACTATCGGCAGAGCCACGAGACGCGTCTCAAGGGCAGCGTGCTCGACGCGCTGCTCGCCGGCTTCGGCGACGTCGTCGGGCTGCGGCACGAGCTCGCGCTGGCGCAGCGCGACGCGGCGAGCGGCGAGCGCGCGGCGCTCGAGCGCCTGGCGGAGCTCACCGAGCGTTACCACCATGCCGGCGCCGACGCGCTCGAGCACCGCGTCGAGGCGATCGCCACCCGCGTCGGCTTCAAGCCGAGCGACCTCGAGCGTGACGTCGCGACGCTTTCGGGAGGCGAACGCGGGCGCCTCGAGCTCGGCCTGACGCTCGCCGCCGACGCCGAGCTCTACCTGCTCGACGAGCCGACGAACCACCTCGATCTCGACACCATCCGGTGGCTCGAGGGCTACCTCTCCAGCCTGCGCGCCGCGGCCATCGTCGTTTCCCACGATCGCGCCTTCCTGGACGCCGCATGCCCGCACACGTTCGAGCTCGGCCGGCGCGTCTTCCGCACCTATCCCCTCGCCTACAGCGCCTACCACGAGGCCCGCGCCGAGGATCTCGAGCGCGAGCGCAGGCTCGCCGAAGAGCAGGCCGCGTTCGTCGAGAAGACGGAAGACTTCATCCGCAAGAACATCGCCGGGCAGAAGACCAAACAGGCCCAGTCGCGGCGCAAGATGCTCGACAAGCTCGAACGCATCGATGGCCCCGAGGACGTCTGGGCGCGCGCCGAGCGCATCCGCTTTCGCTTCGCCGAAGCGCCGCGCAGCGGCGACATCGTGCTCGAAGCCACGGGGCTCGCCGCCGAGCGCGGAGGCACGACGCTGTTCTCGGGCATCGACCTGCTCGTGCGCCGTGGCGACCGGCTCGGCGTCGTGGGCCCGAACGGCTGCGGCAAATCGACGCTCTTGAAGCTCCTCGCCGAGCGCGGCCAGGCCAAAGATCGCGGCAACGTGAAGCGCGGCACGAACCTGCGCGAAGGTTACTTCGACCAGCAGCTCGGCTCACTCGACGAGAAGAAGACGGGCGTCGAGGAAATCCGCAGCGTACGCGGCGATCTCAACATCGACGGCGCGCGCGAGTACCTCGCGCGCTTCCGCTTCTACGGCGACGATCCGCTGCGCAAGGTGGCGAGCCTGTCGGGCGGCGAGCGCACGCGCCTCGCGCTCGCGAAGCTCCTGCTCGAACCGAGAAACCTCCTGTTCTTGGACGAGCCCACGAACCACCTCGATATCCCCGCGGGCGAGATCCTCGAAGAAGCGCTGGTCGGGTTCGCCGGAACGGTGATCTTGGTTTCGCACGACCGCAGGTTCCTCGAAAACGTGACGACGCGGACGCTCTCGTTCGCCAACGGCGACGTCGACCTCTACGAGGGCGGCTTTCGCGACTACGAAGAGGCCATGGAGCGGATCCGGCGCGCCGAGAGCGAGTCCGAGCGGCCCGCGCGCCGTCGGGAAGCGAAGAAAGAGCGACCGCCCGAGCAGAAAAAGGAGCAGCCGGCCCCCGCCGGCGCCGACGCGCACAAGGCGCGGCGAGACCAGGCGCGGGACCTCGAACGCAAGCGACGCCAGGTGGAACAGCTCGAGCGGCGCAGCCAGGAGCTCGAGAGTGACGTCCAGCGCTACAAGAAGCTATTGCGCGAAGCTTCGGGGTCGAACTGGGAAGAGCTCCACGAATGGGCTAAAAAAGAACGTGAGCTCAGCGGTGAGCTCGAGAAAGTCCTCGCAGCATGGATGTCCCTTTCCGAAGAGCTCGCTGTCGCGCCGAGAGAGGGTTCGCCGTCGTGACTCGTCTTTTCGTGCTGCTGTTCGTGCTCGCCGGCGTGACGAGCTGTCGCTCGTCGTCGTCGCCGGAGAAGACCGACGGGACGAAGCCGGCGTCCGCTGCTCCCCGCTCGAACGAGCTGCCGCCGCTCAGCGTGAAGGCCGATACGCCGAACCTGCTCCTCACGTGGATCGACGCGCAGGGCGATTTCCACGTCGTGCAGAAGACGTCGGAGGTACCCGCCGAAGGACGCAAGCAGGTGCGCGTCGTCGCCATCGACAAGGAAGCGGGAACGGGCGAGCTCGTCTACGTCGCCGACCTCAACGAGACGGCACCCGACGGAAGCTATCGGTTGAAGACCCTGACGCGCGCGCAGTGGGACGAGCTCGGCGCCTCGCGCCGGAAAGCGCGTCTCGAAGCGCTCGCGCCGAGCGCCGCGCCGCCGCCGAGCGCCTCGGCCCCGCCCGTTCCCGGCCAGAAGGGCGGCGCCGGAGCGTCCAAGGTCGTGGCCGTCATCTACGGGGCGTCGTGGTGCAAGCCGTGCCACCAAGCGGCCGATTACCTGAAGGGGCGCGGCGTCACCGTCGTCGAAAAGGACATCGAACAGAGCGAAGCCGCGCAGGCCGAGATGCGGCAAAAGCTCGAGCGCGCCGGGCGCGGCGGCGCTTCGATCCCCGTCATCGACGTGATGGGTCAGATCCTCATCGGCTACAGCCCGAGCGCCCTCGATCGCGCGATCCAAGCCGCGCAGGCCGCGAAACCGCTGTAACGCGGCCGGCCGCGCTCGCCGCTCACGCTACCAGGGCAGCGGCCCGGGGGGCGAGCGCAAGACGCCCCGGGCGCCGAGCCGCGCGCGGCACGCTGCGCAGAGATCGCGCTCGCGATCCGTCGTGAGGACGCTGCCGCCGCCGTCCTCCATGAGGCAGCCGCGGTTCGGACAATGCTCGAGACCGAAGGTATGCCCGAGCTCGTGCACGGCGGTCTTCGCGAAGCGAACGCGCGCCTGTTCGACGCTTTTGGCGCGCCGGTGACAGCGAAACGTCGACAGCACGCACGCGCCGCCGTCGAGCGTCGCGAGCCCGAGAATGCCCCAGTCGTCGTGCGGCGGCTTGGTCGTCGAAATGTCGACCGCCGTGATGCCGGCGATGCGACGGCCGCCCTCGGGCAGCCGGGGCCGCAGGAAATGCAGCAACTTCTCGGCGCGGTAGCGCGACCGCGGCGCGTAGTAGGCGTGCTTCGGAAGCTCGGCGTTCGCGAGCACGGCGACCGGCTCCGAAAACACCGCTTCGAGCGCTCGCCGAACGAGCGAAAGCTCCGCGTCCGGTACGCCGCCGCCGAGCGGCTGCAAGAAAATCCCCCGCTCGACGCCGGCGTGAGCGAGCGGCGCCCCGAGCGAAAGCGCGCTCACCGCGGCGAGCGTGAACGCGCGACGAGAACAAGCGGGCGGTGCGAGGGACACGGGCGGCAGATCCTTCTTACGCGTCCGACACTCGGTGCCTTCCCGAGCTTTGGCGGTTCGATTGCGGTCGACGAACGAGGGGACTAAGTTCGACCAAATGTCGGGCTCTTATGTCGTCCTGATCCACTATCCGGGGCAGCCGCCGCAGCCACGCGAGTTCTCGCAGGCGCGCGTCGTCGTCGGAAGGGAAGCGGGCGACATCATCCTCGCCGACTCCGCCTGCTCGTCGACCCATGCCGAGCTCCTCTTCGACGGCCACGGTGTGAGAGTGCGGGATCTCGGCAGCACGAACGGAACCTGGCTGAACGGCCAGCGCATCGGCGAAATCTTCTGGACGCGAGGAGCGACGCTTCACATCGGCGGGCACCGGCTGACATTGGAAGAGGTCCGCGTGGCGGGGCCGGCGCGAGGCCGCACCGCGGTCGTCAGCGCCGTCCCCGGCGGCATTCCGCCGACCGTTCCCGGCGGTCCCGCGGGCGGTCAGGTGCCCCAGTACGGCCCCGCGCACGCCGTCCCCGCGTACGGTCCGCCCCCGGGATACGGCGCGCCCACCGCGGGGGCTCACGGCTTCCATCCCGGACCTCACGCCGCCGCCCGCTCGGCGAAGGACGCGAAGAAGGGCTCCTCGAACGCGCTCTGGGTCATCCTCGGCATGCTCTTCATCGGCGCGCTCGGCGTCGCGGCCATCTTTCTCGTAGCGCTCGCGGGTCGCAAAGACGGGGGCGCGAGCGTGGCGGCGTCGGGCCCCATGAAGGAAGCGCGCGAAGCGACCGTGAAGTTCGTCTGGTTCGCCGGCAAAGAGGGACCGACGGCGAAGGGCGGCGCCTCGCCGGAGCGCATCCGCGTGGGTCCGAACTCGAGTCGCGTCGTCTCGGTCGGGATATCCGAGGAGTTCGCGGGCGGCAGCGGCAACCAATGGCGAACGGCCACCTGGCTCGCCGCCTTCAACGCGTCTCGTGCCGTGGGTGGCTCCCTCGTGGATTACGACTTCAACGTTCACGTCGGGGGACTCACCGACGGCCCGTCCGCCGGCATGCTCACCACCGTGAGCATGATTGCGCTCATGCGCGGCGTGACGCCGCGGCCCGACACGACGATGACGGGTACCATCAATCCGGACGGCACGGCGGGACCGGTGAGCGGAATCGTGCAGAAAATGCAGGGTGCGCGCGAGGCCGGCCTCAAGCGCTTCGGATTTCCCATCGGCACGCGAAGCCACAAAGATCTCAGGACCGGCGCCACCGTCGACCTGCTCACGGTCGCTCAGAGCCTCGGGCTCGAAGCGCGGGAGCTCAGCGACGTGTACGAGGCGTATGCGTTCATGACGAACGACAAGCTCCCGCGCGTCGACCCCGTCGCGGAAGCCGAGATGGAGCCGAACGGCCAAATTCGAGCGCTCCTCCAGACGAAGCTCTTGGTCTGGAAGACCCGGGTCGATACCGAGCTCGTCGCGTTGAAAGCCGAAACGGCGAAGGCGGGCGCCGCCGCGTTCAAGACGACGAAGACCTTCCTCGACGACGGGCAAGCGGCGTACGACGCCGCGCAGCGCTACGAAAAGCTCGGTGTGCTTGCGCCGGCGCTCGAGAACTACGCGCTGTCGGTGGTTTACATTTCGGTGGCGCGCCGCTTCACGAACGCCGCCGTGCTCGCGCGAACGAACAATCTCGGCGGCCTGGTCAAGGCGCTCAACGACGCTTCGGCGGTGAACGGCGACATCAAGACGTTCACCGAGGAGCTCGAGAAGAAGGCGCAGTTCCAGACCCGCGGCGGCCAGGTCGCTGCCACGTCGGGATTCACGGCGGCCGCGCGCGCGAGCGCCGCGGCCCGAGCCGCCGACCGCTTCGCGGCACAAGCTCAGGCGATGCTGAAGAGCGTCCAGGGTGGAAAGCAGCGACTCGACAACGAGACGCGCGAGCAGCTCCTCACGAGTCTCCTGATTCCCCTGCTCTACTACGACACGGCGCGAACCGCTCTCGACTACGCGAAAGACGTGCAGGCGCTCATCGTGGAAGAGGGCACGGCGAGGCCGATGGACGGTGCGACGCTCGAGCGGACCGTGGCGGGCTACGCGTCGGCTTCTGCCGCCGTTTTTGCGTACCTCGACGCGCTCGTCGCCGATCAGTTCGTCGACGACGCCGGCGTCTCGGCGGAGCAGTCGCGAGCGCTCTTCGCCCAGTTCGAAATCGAGTACGAGCTCGGCCGCGAGCTCAACGCCATTTCCGAGCGCTCGCCGAGCCGAGGCGCGACGATCGGTGCGAAGCTCCTGCGACTTTCGTCGGCGAGCGACGCGTTCCTCACGGGCGCGAAGCTCGTCAACAAGTACTATTCGCTCGGCGGCCGACCCAACAAGGAGGGCAAGTTCGAGCTCGAGAACCGCCGCGCGCTCGCGGCGCAGATGGACCTCGCCCGGCTCAGCGCGCGGGAAGCCGCCGCACGCGCGAAGGCCCGCATCGGCTTCGTGCCCGCTGCCGCGCGCGTGGCGTTCCAGTCGGCGAACGCCCAGCGCGAAGGCAGCGACGACGAGAAGCTCAAGGCGCTCGCCGAATACTGGCGCTCGACCTTCTTCAGCGAGCTCGGCGGCGGCTGAAGCGCGGAGCCGCGGTACTACTGCGGTATTACCTCAGTCGAAGACGACCGTCTTGTTTCCGTAGACCAAAACCCGATCGTCCAGGTGCCAGCGCACGGCGCGCGCGAGCACCACCTTCTCGAGATCGCGTCCCTTGCGCGCGAGATCCTCCACGGAATCCTTGTGCGAGGCGCGCGTCACGTCTTGCTCGATGATGGGCCCCTCGTCGAGCGTCTTCGTCGCGTAGTGGGCCGTGGCGCCGATGAGCTTCACGCCGCGCTCGTGCGCCTGGTGATAGGGCTTTCCGCCGACGAACGCGGGCAGAAACGAATGATGGATGTTGATCACGCGATGCTCGAACCGCGTCACGAGCTCTTCGCCGAGGACCTGCATGTAGCGGGCGAGCACGACGAGATCGATGCGAGCTTCTTCGAGCAGCGCGAGCTCCTTTCGTTCCTGAGCGAGCTTGTTCTCGCGCGTGATCGGGAATTGTTCGAAGCGGACGCCGAATTCCCGCGCCACCGTCGCGAGGTCCGGATGGTTCGAAACGACGAGGGCCATCTCGCACGCGAGCTCGCCGCCCCGGTGGCGCAAGAACAGGTCGTAGAGACAATGGTCGTAGCGCGAGACGAAGACGGCGACCCGCTTCGGTTGCCGCGCGTAGATCAGGCGGTAACGCATCGAGAACCGCGCGCCGACCTCGGCGATCGCGCGTTCGAGCGTCGCGTAGTCGGACTGGAGCTCGGCGAGATCGAAGCGCAGGCGCTGGAAGAACATCCCCGCCGCTGCGTCGGTGTGCTGGTCGGAGTCGAGGATGTTCGCGCCGTGACCGTAGAGGACTTGGGCGAGCGCCGCGACGATCCCACGCCGATCGGGACAGCTCACGAGAAGCGTGCCGAGCTCGGGTGCGGCGGTCACGACCTATCCTGCTACCACGCCTACTCGCAGTGGAAGGGGAGATCGCGAAGCCGGGAGGCGTAAGTCGATTGACGCACGGTTTCAGGCGTGAAATCGTCAACCAAAGCTTCTTGGGAAGTCTCCGGGGGGAGCAAAAGCCATGCGAAATCGTGCCATGAGTTTCAGCGTGCCCAGGCTGTGTTTGCTTTTTGCCCTCGCGGGACTCGGCGGCTGCAAAAAGGCAAAAGAGGTCCTCGTCGACGCCATCGGCCCGGAAAGCTCCGCGAAATCGGCGGCCGCAGCGCCCGCCGAAGCGCTCCCGCAGGCCGAAGGCGCGCAGCAAGGCTCCGATCCCATCGTGCGCAAAGACTTCCTCCAAGAGGTTCAGGGAAGCGGCGGGAGCGGCACGGCGCGAGTCGCTCCCACGGCCACGCAGAAAGCCCTCACCCCTGTCCCCACGCCGACTCCGGCTCCTACCCCGTCGCCGGTGGCTCGCTGTTCGCCGACGTGCACCGCCACGTGCGACTGCGCCGGCCGAGCCATCGCTCCCGTAGCGGCGACCTGCTCGCCGACGTGCACGGCCACTTGCGACTGCGCCGGTCGACCCATCGCCGCGGCCGCCGCCAGCTGTTCCCCGACCTGCACCGCGACGTGCGATTGTGCCGGACGGCCCATTGCGCCGGCGAGCGGCGCCTGCTCACCCACCTGCACCGCCACCTGCGACTGCCAGGGCAGGCCTATCGCCCCTGCCCGTGGCCCTTGCTCACCAACCTGCACGTCCACGTGCGACTGCCACGGCCGTCCCATCGCGCCCGCGACGTGTTCGCCGACGTGCACCGCAACCTGCGACTGCCACGGAAAGCCCATCGCAGCCGCGAACAAATGTTCACCCACCTGCACTCCGACCTGCGACTGCTCGGGAAATCCGATCGCACCCGCCAGGTGCTCACCGACGTGCACGGAAACCTGTGATTGCTCCGGCAGGCCGATCGCGCCGGCGAAGCAGGACGATCGAGAAAAGGCGGCGAAGGAGAAGGAACAGGAGAAGGCCGCCGCCAAAGACAAAAAGGCGTGGCCCAAGCCGGCGCCCGCACCCGCGCGGTACTGAGGTCGCGACCGCCGTCGCGTGAGGCGCTCAGCGCTTCTTGCGGTCGTCGAGCGCGCGCAGGATCAACTTCTTGAACGCCGGC
>DASUTR010000891.1:0-2894 GCA_036374535.1 Polyangiaceae bacterium | reverse complement strand
AGAAAACGAACGGCTGATGATCTGCTTCGATACCCAGACGACGATCGAAGACTTTACTTGCTGGGGCGGCGTGCCGATGCCCACCGGCGAGGTTCACTGCCTGGAAGAGATGGAGCCCTTCGAATACGAGTGCTGGTAGTACCCCGCTCGCTGGGCGCGGCTAGAACTCGAAACAAGGTAGGATGCCCGGGAAACCGTCGCTCGTGGAGTCGTAACGCAGGGCGTCCGCGACGTACCCGACGTTTTCGTCGATGCACCAGACGTTTCCGTAAAGCATGCGACCGCCCGAACGCACGTGAAAATCGGGCGTACCGCCCGGACCGTGAAGGGTCAGCGTGGCGTCGGAGCTCAGGACGAGGCGATCGACGACGGACTGAATGGCGTCCGGTCCCATGTCTCGCCGTGGCCCGGCGAGTAGGCGTCGGAAGCCCTTGGCTTGACCCGTCCCGCCGTGCGTTCCTGCGACGGCGGCGTAGATCGCGAAGTACACGGCGTCGTAGACGTTCTCCATGGATTCGAGATCCACGGTCGATGGCCCGATCCTGCGAAGGCGCTGCATGTACGCTTCGTAGAGCGTCAGGTCGACGGCCGACGCGTGGTTCACGCCGAGAATTCGAGTTCTCAGAGACGCGTCGTCTTCGATTTGGTCGAGCAGGATCGGCCAGCGATAACGCCCCGGCGGGAAGACGTAGAACGGGGGACGCGCGCTGCGCGCCCGATACGCTGCGTCCACGAGCGGCTCGAGCGCGGCACTTCCGCTGAAGTCGAGCACGATGTCGGCGCCGAAGTCCGCGAGCTCCGCGGCCGCCGCCGTGGCGTCGAAGCCCCCCAGCGAACGAACTCTGTCGGGCTGCTCTCTCAGGAACGCGCCGTTGATGCGAAGCCGCGAGCTTGCGTCGCTCAGCGACAGCGCGATTTCGTTGTCGAACCCGTCCGCCGTGCCCGTGACGAAGGCCAGGCGAGTGGGACGCGAGGCGCCGCCCGCGGCGGCACCCGGATTCACGTGCTCTTCGATGCGTTCGACGAGCGGGGGGAACGACTCGAGCACGAGGGTCGTGTCCCCGAGCATGTGCCAGAGACGCCCGAACATGTTGCTCGCCAAGTCGGGATCGAAGATATCGTCGTCCGCGTCGTCGGGAAGCCGGAGGAGGGCGGACGTTGCGCCTGCGTAATCGAGGAAGAAGGCATCCTCACCCAGCACGACCAGTTGGCTCTCCACGAGCGTTTGGAGCTCCGCACGCGAGTAGACGAACATGAGAACGCTGGAAACATCGAGGCCCTGAATCAGGTGGTTCAAGCCTTCTCGCAGCGGCCGAAGGTCGTTCGACGCCGTCGGAGCGCGACACAAGAGAAGCACCGGCCTCCCTTCTCTGCCTTCGATCGGGATTCGCCCGTGCGCGCTGAACTCCTGCATCGCAAGCTTCAGATTCGCATAGAAGCGATACGCTTCCGGATCCGTGGGCTCGAACCGCGTGAGCGCACCGAATAGATGCGGCTCGGCTCCGGGATCGTTCTCGATCCACTCGTCACCGATGATGGTGTCGCACTCGGGCGACGTGACGTCGGCGCACTTTCCCTCGATGCAGAAGTCGAAACCTTCGGCGCGACACTCGACGGTCGAGCATCCGCCGTCGTCGTCGCCCCCCGAGCCTGCCCCCGATTCACCCGCTGCCCCGCCGCCGCCGCCACGCGCAGCAGCGGTCCCGCCACTCGCAGGCGAACCCGCCTCGCCGCTTGCTCCGCTCTCACCCGCATTCGTCGCGCCGGACCTGCCCGAGGTGCCCGACGTTCCGCTCGTTGCATTTCCACCCATGGCGCTTCCCGCCGACGCGCCACTTCCGGCCGTTCCGCCCGTCTCTTCGTTTTGCGGCTTTCCCGGTTTCAGACCGAGCACTTCGTTGCAACCGAGCGCCACGAACACGAGGAGCCAAGGACGCCGTAGTTTCATGATTCAGGCGCTTCGCTTGAAGAAGGTAGAACCGGAGCGCGCGGGTGCGAAGGCGTTACCTCGCATTCCCAGTCGCGTCGAGCCCGACGAACGCGCCCGGGTTTCCTGGCCCCTCCCCCGCGTGTCGCGTTTCGCTCTTTCGACGAACGAGAGGTTACTTCCGAGCTGCCGCTCCCTTGGCTGCTCCCCCGCGTGTCGCGTCGCTGCACCCCGTCCGTGCTCGCTCCGCTGCGCGCGGAACGGGGGCGGCCCTCTTACGCCGGCTTCGCCGGTCGTGAGGGTCCCGTACGCGTTCGGCGCGAAGCAGCCTGGTTCCGTAATAGAAGCTGTAGTCCGCCTGGTTCGAAACTTGACCGAATCCGCTGAAGGGGAAGGGCTCCGGAGGGTGAGCGTCGGCGTGTGGGTGCGCGTGCGTGCCCTCGGACTTCAGCGACTCGTAGGCGAATGCTCCGCGGAACACCGTAAGTGCAATCACGGATCCCGCAGCTGCCGCCACTAGGTCCTTGCTCAATCGGCTCGAAAACATGGGTTTCCTCATGGACAGCTCGCCTTCGGCCAATTGAACTGCGGATCACGGGGTGGAGGACATTCGCCGGTGTCCGGGTTGATGGGACGCAATAGCAAACTCTGTAGTCCGCACGGTTTTCCGTAGCTCCAGCGGTGTCTGTGGGCTGACAGTAGCAATAGGGTCCGGGCCTTTGCCGTTTGCTCGCTCGCGAGTCGCTCCAACAGCATTCGAAGCCGGTGCACAATCCGAAGGAGTCGCGGTCGTCGGGAGTCATCTCGCACTCGCATCCGAAGTGCGTCAGCCTTGCCTCACATCCTCGAACTTCCGATCCTCGAACTTGGCGCACCGATGGAATCGAACGGGCTCCGCTTGCTCCTTGCAGGCGCTCAGCCCCAAGCAAAGCACTAGGGGCCAAGGAGCGGAGAAGAACTCAACCTT
>DASUTR010000890.1:0-6106 GCA_036374535.1 Polyangiaceae bacterium | reverse complement strand
TGCCGAGCTAACGACCATGGAGTTCCTGGACGAGCTTTGGTCGACCCTGCGGCGCAACAAGCTGCGCACGCTGCTCACGGGGCTTTCGGTCGCGTGGGGAACGTTCATGCTCGTGTTGCTGCTCGGCGCGGGACGAGGCCTCGAGAACGGCGTCGCATGGGAGTTTCGCGACGACGCCGTGAACTCGATCTGGGTCTTCACCGGGCGCACGTCGGTTCCGTTCGCGGGGCGCGGCCCGGGCCGCCAGCTTCGCTTCAAGAACGACGACCTCGTGGCGCTCAAACGCAACGTCGCCGGCATCGAATACCTCACGGGGCGCTATTGGCTCTGGGGCGAGTTCAGCGTGCGCTACCGCGACCGCCACGCCGCGTTCGACATCCTCGGCTCCCACCCCGACCAGAAATTCCTCGAAAAGACGCTGATCACGAGCGGTCGCTTCTTGAACGACGTCGACATCGCCGAGCGCCGCAAGGTGGCGGTGATCGGCGATCTCGTACGAACCGCGCTCTTTCGCGAGGAAAATCCGCTCGGAAAGTACGTCGAGATCCGCGGAGTCGCCTACCGCGTCGTCGGCGTGTTCCAAGACGTGGGCGGCGAGGCCGAGCTTCGCAAGATCTACGTACCCATCACGACCGCCCAGCTCGTCTACAACCAGCCGAACGTCGTGCATGCCATGGCGTTCACGGTCGGCGACGCCGACGCCCGCGCGAGCCAGGCCATGGAACGCGACGCGCGCCGGCTCTTGAGCGAGCGGCTCGAGGTGGCGCCGAGCGATCTCTTGGCGCTGCGAACGCAGAACAATCTCCAGAAGTTCGCGAAGCTCACGGCCGTGTTCGGCTGGATCAACGGCTTCGTGTGGTTCGTGGGCGTCGGGACGATGCTCGCCGGGATGATCAGCGTCTCGAACATCATGCTCATCAGCGTGGCCGAGCGCACGCGAGAGATCGGCATTCGCAAGGCCATCGGAGCGACTCCCGGAAGCCTCGTCCGTATGGTCCTCTTCGAGTCGATCCTCATCACCGCCGTTTCGGGCTACGCCGGCCTGCTCGCGGGCGTGGGCCTGGTCGAGCTCATCGCACCGCGCACGGCCAACACGCCGTTCCTGCGAAATCCCGAGGTCGACATCCGGATGGCGCTCATCGCGACCGCTCTCATCGTCGCGGCGGGCGCCCTCGCCGGGTTCGTTCCCGCGCGCCGCGCAGCTCGCGTGAATCCCATCGTCGCCTTGCGCGATTAGGCCGCGACTCGCGCTCGAAATTCTGGCGACGGCGGATCACGGTAATAGGCTTGATGCACGAGTGCAGCACTGCTACCTCGGCGGCAGCGTCATGACTTTTCGCAATTGCTTGGTTGGTCTCGTGATCTTGGGCGTCGTTCCGGCTGCATGCGGTGACTCTTCTTCCGACGGTGACGGTGGAAACGAAGCTGGAGCCGACAACGCCGGTGAAGGCGGAACATCCGGCTCGAGCCCGACAGGTGGAAGCTCCACCGGAGGCCGAGGCGGCTCGTCCGGCAGCAGCACGGGCGGACGGGGCGGCACGAGCACGGGCGGCACCGCGGGCGACGGCGGCGAGCCCACGGGCGGCACGGGAGCCGAAGGCGGATCCGACGACGGCGGAATGGGCGGCGAGCCCGGCACGGGTGGTAGTAGCGCGGGCGTCGGCGGCATGGGTGGCTCCGGCGTTGCCGGGGGCGGCACGACGGGCGCGGGAACGGGCGGCGCGGGCGGTGCAGGAATGGGCGGCACCGGCGGCAAGGCCGGCGGCGGCGGCACTGGCGGCAAGGCCGGCGGCGGAGGCGGCGGCAACGGAGCGGTCGAAACGGCCTGCAGCGACGGCCAGGACAACGACGGCGACACGGCGGCCGATTGCGCCGACAGCGATTGCGCGCTCGTCTGCTCGCTCGGCACGTGCCCCGCGGGGACGAGCCCCGCCGTCTACACGGCGACGGGCCTACCGGTAGCCATTCCCGACAACATGGCGGCGAGCCCCGCCTTCGCGCCCATCACGATCACCACGGCGGGGTTGGTCGGAAGAATCGCGGTTCAAACCAGCATCACCCACACCTACGCGAGCGACCTCGAGCTCTCGCTCGTGACTCCGTACGGCGTGCGCCAGCTCGCTGCCGATTTCGGCGCCGGCGGTGACAATTACACGCGAACGGTGTTCGTCGACGGGGCGGCCACCGCCATCTCGGCGGGAACCGTGCCCTTCACCGGAACGTTCAGCCCGATGCAGGAGCTCGGAGTCGTGAACGGCGTCACGCTCGCGGGCACGTACGGCCTGCGCGCCGGCGACGACGCCGCTATGGACACGGGCCAGGTCACGAGTTTCTCGCTCGCGTTCTGCCAGTGCCTCGCCGCTTCCGGTTCCTGCGAGTTCGGCCCGTATGCCTGCGAAAACGGTGTCGACGACGACGGCGACGGTCTCGTCGATTGCCAGGAGACGGCGTGCTCGAGCTCGCCCAGCTGTCCTCGTGTCGAGCACGCGTGCGGTGACGGCCTGGACAACGACGCGAACGCGATGATCGACTGCGCCGACCCCGCGTGCTCTTGGGCCTGCACGGCGCTCGGCTCTTCGTGCACCGGTGCCAATCGCCTGTTCACTTACGGCACGCGCAACGTGCCCCAGTCGATCGGTGCCGTCGCGGGCGCCTTCCCCGCCCCGATCTTCGCTTCGGCGCGCGGAACGATCGTGAGCTCGGCGCTCCGCTTCAACGCCACCCACATCTTCGATCAGGACATCACTCTGTTCGTGACTTCCCCTTCGGGCACCATCCGCAATATTACGAGCGGCAACGGGTCGAGCGGCGACAACTACGTGAACACCGTGTTCATCGACTCGGCCGCCACCGCCGTGTCGGCCGGTGTGGCGCCCTTTACCGGAAACTACCGGCCGGAGGAGCCGCTGAGCGCGTGGGCCTCCCAGCCCGCCGCGGGATACTGGTTCGGAGACCTACGGGATACCGCCGCGATGGACGGCGGCACCTTCACGGAGCTCTCGCTCGGGCTCTGCGTCACCCCCTAGGCGCGCAGCTCCGAGATAGGAGTAGAACAGGGCTCGCGACATGCGGGCCCTGTTCGACCTCGACACCTGGCAAGAGATCGCCGCAACGCTACGGAGCAACAAGCTCCGGGCGTTGCTCACGGCGTCCGGGGTGTTTTGGGGTCTGTTCATGCTGATCCTCATGCTCGGGCTCGGCCGCGGGCTCGAGAACGGGACGCGCAAAAACCTCGCCGGCCTGGCGCCGCACGCCGTCTACGTCTGGGCTCAGCGGACGGGGCTGCCGTACGCCGGACTCCAACCGGGTCGCCACGTGCGCTTCGAAGACGAAGACACGCGTCGAATCGCGGCGATACCGGGCGTCGAGCACGTCGCGCCGCGACTGCGGCTCGGCGGCTGGCGCGACAGCGCGCAGGTGAGCCACCGCGACAAGACGGGAGCCGTCAACGTGCTGGGCGACGTTCCCGCGTTCGCCCGCATCGAGGCCATGCCCGTCGTCGAGGGGCGCTTCTTGAACGCGCCCGACATCGCCGAGAAGCGCAAAGTCGTCGTGCTCGGCAGGAAGGCGCGCGCCGCGCTGTTCGCGGAGGGAGAACGCGCGCTCGGCGACTACGTGACCATCAACGGCGTCCATTTCCGCGTCGTCGGCGAGATTCGCTCCGAGAAGGGGGGCGAGGAGGGCGACCGCGTCGAAAACAGCGCGTTCGTTCCGTTCACGACGTTCCAGCAGGCGTTCAACCAACCGAATCGGGTCGGCTGGTTCTCGCTCTCGGTGCGAGCCGACGCTGCGGCGGCCGCCGTCGAGAAAGAGGTGCGCCGCGTGCTCGCCGAGCGGCACGGCGTGCACCCGAACGACGAACAGGCGATCGGCTCGTTCAACGCCGCCGAGCAGTTCGGCAAGGTGCAGGGGCTATTTCGCGGGATCCGCGTCTTCGTCTGGTTCGTCGGAACGCTGACGCTGCTCGCGGGAGTGCTCGGCGTCAGCAATATCATGCTCATCATCGTCAAGGAGCGGACCCGCGAGCTCGGCGTCCGCAAGGCGCTCGGGGCGACGCCGGCTTCGATCGTCGGCCTCATCCTCCAAGAAGCGGTTGCGCTGACCGCGCTCTCCGGGTACGCCGGGCTCGTGGCCGGCGTCGGAGCGCTCGAACTCCTCTCCCGATTCGTGGAGAAGCTCGACGACGCCGCCCTGAACCGGCCGGAGGTGGATCTGAAGGCCGCGCTGATCGCCGCCGGTGTGCTCGTGCTCGCGGGAGCGGTCGCCGGCATCGTACCCGCGCGACATGCCGCGCGCGTCGCGCCGGTCGAAGCGTTGAGGGCGGAGTGAGCTCATGAGGCGCCTCGTCCCTGCGATGATCACGCTCGGCATCGTCATGGCGTTCGCCTGGACGCTGCTTTTCCTGTACGACAAATCCCAGGCGCGCCCCGCGAGCTTCAAGACCGAGCGGGCCCGCGTCGGCGACATCGTCAAGAAGGCCGTCGCGCCGGGAGCGATCATCCCGCGCCGCGAGGTCACGATTAAGCCGCGGGTCTCGGGCGTGCTCGAAAAGATTCACGTCGAGCCCGGTCAGTACGTGAAGGAGAAGGCGCTCATCGCGCTCATTCGCATCATCCCGGACGTGGTGAGCTTGAACAACGCCGAGTCGACGCTGAAGTCCGCGCGCATCAGCTACGACAACGCGAAGCTCGAGGTCGCGCGGTTCGAGCGCCTGCGCGCCCAGGGTCTCGTCGACGAAACCTCGTACAACCAGCAGAAGCTCAACGCCGAGCTCAAGGCCCAGGAGCTCGAGGCGGCCGAGAACAACCTGCAGCTCGTCAAGGTCGGCGCGTCGAAGCGTTCGGGCGCGGTGTCGAACGTGGTGTACTCGACCGTCGAAGGCATGGTCCTCGAGGTCCCCGTGAAGGAAGGCGGGAGCGTCATCGAGGCGAACAATTTCAACGAGGGCACGACGATCGCCTCGATCGCCGACATGAACGACCTCATGTTCTCGGGCAAGGTCGACGAGTCCGAAGTCGGAAAAATCCGCGAGGGCATGCCCGTGTCGATCGCCGTGGGCGCCCTCGGCGAGAAGCGCTTTCAGGGAGAGCTCGAGTACATCGCCCCCAAAGGCATTCCCAAGGAAGGCACGATCGAGTTCGAGGTGCGCGCCAAGATTCGACTCGAACCCGGCGTGTTCATTCGCGCGGGATACAGCGCGAACGCCGACATCATTCTCGAGCGCAGGGACAAGGTCCTGACCATCTCCGAACGGCTCGTGAAGTTCGAAGACGGCAAGGCTTTCGTCGAGGTCGAGCTCGCACCCGACAAGTTCGAGCGGCGCGAGGTGAAGCTCGGGCTCTCCGACGGACTGGACGTCGAAGTCACGTCGGGCATCGACGCGCGCGCCGTGCTCAAGGTCCACGAAAGCGGCGAGCCCGCTGCGGGCAGGGGCAGACGCTGATGCCGAAGACGGGCGAGCTTTCGATTGGGGCCGGCGAGACCGCCGATTTCGAGGAGCTCGCGCGCATCCTCGGCTGGTCGTTCGGCGACATCGCGCAGGGCGCGATGAACTGGCTCACGTCGGCGGGCGTCGAAAACATCCGGGTCGCGCGCCGAAACGGCCGCGTGCTCGGCGGCCTCGCCGTCGTGCCCATGGGACAGTGGTTCGGAGGCTCGAGCGTACCGATGCTCGGTATCGCCGGAGTCGCCGTCGCACCCGAGGCGCGAGGACACCGAGTCGCGCTCTCGATGATGCGAACGACGCTCGCTGAAGCGAGGCAGCGAGGAACGGCGCTCAGCACGCTCTACCCGGCGACGCTCACGCTCTATCGCCTGGCGGGCTACGAGCTCGCGGGCTCGCGCTTCCGCTTCACCGCCCGTCTGAAGGATCTCCCGCTCGGTCCTCGCGACCAGGACGTCCATCCCATCGGCGACGCGGATCACGGCGCCGTCGAGGCAACCTATCGAAGCTGGGCGACCAAGCAGGGCGGTGCGCTCGATCGGAGCGACTACGTCTGGCGTCGCGTCAGGGCTCCGCGCGAGGGCGTGGCGCGCGGCTTCCTCGTGCGCGGCGAGGCGGGCATCGAAGGCTACGTCTACGCCGTCCAGCGCTCGAACCCCGGGG
>DASUTR010000889.1:0-8714 GCA_036374535.1 Polyangiaceae bacterium | reverse complement strand
GCGGGATGAAGCTGCCCCAGCCCGCGAAGATTCCGTGAGTTTCGCCGAATTGCAGGACCGCGCCCGCGGCGCTCGTCATTCAGGCGCGTCTCGTGTACGGATCGGCGCATGTTGAAGAGCGAAGATCTCACGGTTGGCAGCGGTACCGAGGCGACGACGGGCAAAACCGTGAGCGTGCACTACACGGGCACGCTCACCGACGGGTCCAAGTTCGACAGCTCCCTCGACCGTGGCAAGCCTTTCGAGTTCGAGCTCGGCGCGGGCCGCGTCATCAAGGGCTGGGACCAGGGTGTCGTCGGCATGAAGATCGGGGGCAAGAGGAAGCTCACGATCCCGTCCGAACTCGCTTACGGCGCGCGCGGCTTTCCGCCCGTCATTCCGGCGAACGCGACGCTCGTCTTCGAGATCGAGCTGCTCGGCGTCCGCTGACCCGGAAAGAGCGACTCACGCGGGCAGAAAGCCGCGTCGCGTGCTCACCGGCTTGTCGATCGCTTCTTCCGACGACTCCGCCGCAGGCGGCGGCGCGGGTTTGGCATGCATGACCCAGCTCGTCTTGCCCGTCCTCACCGCGTCGCGCGCGACGAGCTCGAGCAGCAGCGGGTCGATGGCCTCGGCGAAGACCTGAAGCTCGGCTCCGGTCGTGAACGTGCCGACGTGCACGTCGTCGTTCACGCGCACGACGCCGTACTTCGTCGCGGCGAGTCGCTCGATACGGTAGGTGACCCCATCGACGGAAACCATTCCTTTGGGACGACCACGAGACCTAGACATCGACGACCACCAGGATCCAGTTGACGCACGTCGGCCGCTCTCGGCCCCAACGTAGCTAAGTACGATGCATCGAAACGCAACACCGCGCACGAACTTTTGTTCCCGCGCCACGCGATTTTTCCGCGGAACGCGATCATTTGATCACGTCGGCACGCTACCGAGGCGTCCGCCGGGCTCCGGGCGGGGTGGGAAGTCCCCACCCGCGACGCCCCGCACACCCCTGGCGACTTTTCCGGTCGGTTTCGACGGCGTCGGGCGGTCGGTCGTCCCCCCGCCGCCCACCGTCTTCGCGCGTTCCGCGCCGCCGCGGGCACGCCGGGCGGTGTGCTACGCCTCGGCCGATAACGATGGATGAAACCTGGTCACGCACCGATCAGAAGCGTGCCAACCGAGTGAAGGAGGAAGCGCTCGCTCGCCTGAGCGACGAGCTCACCGTGCTCGGCCCGTCCAAGCTCGCCGAGCTCGAGCTTTCCGAAGAGCTCCTCGACGCCATCCTCGGCGCGCAGCGCATCACGAGCGCGCCCGCGAAGAACCGGCAGCTCCGTCGCGTCCGCGCGCTCCTGCGCAGCCAAGACTTCGCGGCGATTCGAGCGCGTGTGACGGCGCTCCGTGAACACGGTCGCGCGAGCAAGGCGTCGTCCGACGACGAAGCCACGCGTCGCGAGGCCGCGTGGCTGCTCCGTCTGCTGGGCGAGGGCGGGCCGGGGCTCGACGCGTTCCTGCGCGAGTTCCCGCACGCCGATCGCACGCACGTCCGACAGCTCGTGCAGAACGTAAACAAGGCGACGCACGACCGGCGCGTGAAGGCGGAAGCGAAACTTCGCGCCTCCGTGCGCGGGTTCGTGCGCTAGTCGCTCCTTTCGGCGACGCTAGAGCGGTCCTTTTTCCGGATCTCCACGAGGGGCGAGCGAAGCAAGCGGGCATGTGGGTCGAGCGAGCGCGAACGGGAGTGCGGTTCGCCGCCGCCGGCGGCGGCGCCGTGGCGCTCTGGGCGTTCCTCGTGAATCGCACCGTTTTGAATTGGCCGGACGGCGCACTGAAGACCGTGACGCTCGTCGGGCTCGCGCTCGCGTTCGGCGCCGTCGCACTCCTGACCGCGAGTTGGCCGCTCGCCGGACGGCGAGAGCTCGCGACGTGCTCGTGGCTCGCGATCCTCGCCGTGTTGGGCGCCGGCGAGGCGCATCGCGTCTGGCTTCGTGCGACGTACGGCGCCGTCTCGTTCGACGCGCCGCTCTTCGAGCCCGTCACCACGACGGCGCTCGACGTCCGCCGCTTCACGCTCGAGCGCGCGGCGCTCGGCAAGGAGAGCGCGCGCGTCGTCGCGCTGTCGGATCTCCACGTCACGGACAGCACCGATTGGGCCTACGTCGAGCGCGTTCACGAAAGCGTGCGCAAGCTCGAGCCCGACTTCGTCCTCGTCACCGGCGACTACATCGCGAAGCCCGAACGCCTGCCCCTGCTCACGCGTTGGCTCGCGGGGCTTCCGCGCGGCCGGCTCGGCTCGTACGCCGTGCTCGGCAACCACGACTACTGGACGGGGCAGGCCGAGGAAATCCGCGGAGTGCTCGAACGCGCCGGCGTGCACGTGCTCGAGGGAGCGTGCGTGGACACCGTTGCCGGGAACGTTCACACCGTCCGGGTCTGCGGCACGGAAGAGCCCTGGGGCCCCGCGCTCGCGCCCGGGTTCGCCGGGAACGGCGGCGGCACGACGCTCGTCATGAGCCACACGCCCGACAACGTCTACGCGCTTTCGGCCGAGGGAGCGACGGCCGTCTTCGCGGGACACACGCACGGGGGACAGTGGCGAATTCCGTGGTTCGGCCCGCTCGTCATTCCGTCGCGCTACGGGCGGCGCTTCGATCTCGGACATTTCGAAGTCGACGGGACACACCTTTACGTTTCCGCTGGCGTGGGCGCCGACGCCCCGAACCTTCGCTTGTGGTGCCCGCCCGATATCGTCGTCGTCGAGCTCCTCGGTAGGTGAAGGTGGGAGCGACAAATCGCCTCGAGTGACGCGAGAGCGCCCGTGCCACTGCGGCACGAAGCCGCGTTCTCCGTGAGATTTCGTTGCTGGCGCGGAGCGTGCAATGCGAGCCCGCACCATGACACCCGCCGATGAGCTCGCTGAGCTCGATGCTCACTGGGACGACCTTAACGCTTCCTCGTCGAACGGCGCGCTCGCGCCGTCCTCGTCGCTCTCGCCCGTCTCGCACGGAACGTTTGGGCACGAGCACGAGCGCCGGCTCGGCCTCCGCGTTCCGGCTGCGTGCTGGGCGCTCCTCAAAGACGGCGACCACAGCGTCTACGCGCGCACGGTCGAGATTTCACCGACGGGCGCCGTGCTGAAACTGCTCGACGGCAGCGAGACGCGATTCGACCGCGCTCGCCGCTACGAGCTCGACATCTTCGTTCCGGGAGCCAGCCGCCCCGTCCATGCCGTCGCTCGGCCCGCGCGCGCCATCGGCCAGCTCGAGGCGTTCGAGTTCTCGAAGATGAGCTCGGACGATCGCTTGACGCTCGCCGAGCACCTCGACCACCTGGTCGACGAGCGTCCGAACTCCGAGGCGCCTCCGGCCTCGGCGCGGCCGGTCGCGCCGCCGGTTTCGTGGAAAAACTTCGTGCTGTCCCTGAAGCGCTCGAAGTCGAGCTCGCCGGTCGTCGCTCAGCGCTTCTGACCGCCGAGCGTTTCCTCGATGCGCGTCATCGCCTCGTCGATGATCTTGCCGACGGCGCGCAGCGTTTCGGGGGTAAGCCGGCTGTGCCGCGCAGCCTGCTTGAACGTCTTCATCAGTCGAGCGAGCCGCCGCATCACCTCGGAGAAGTCCTCGGCGTACGCTTCCCACGGATCTTCCTCGACGCGCCCGTAGAAATCGTCGACCGAGCGCTGGTTCTTTTCGAGCTCGACGCGCCCGGCGTCCGTGATCGCGTATGCCTTGCGCCCTTCTTGCTCGACGATGCTCGCGTGCCCGAGCTCCTCGAGCATCGTGAGCGTCGGGTAGATGACCCCGGGGCTCGGCCGATACGTCCCCCCCGCGCGCTCTTCGATGAGCTGGATCACTTCGTAGCCGTGCCGAGGCCGCTCTTTGATCGCATCGAGCACGAGATAGCGAATCTCGCCCCGTTCGGCGCGCGGCGGCGGATCGCCCATCGCGCCCATCCACCAGGCCCGGTTTCCGCGAAAGCCGCCGCGAAACCCACCGCCGCCTCGAAACCCCGGTGCCATCCACGCCCATTCGCCGGGCCCGCAGTCTGAATGTCGCATCTGTTGGATACTCCTTGTTAAATCCTTGAGGGCCGAAAAGAAGATGTATCTTTAGTAATAACTTTAGACATATCTTTTCTTTGTCAAGGGTACCCCAGCGCATTTCGGCGCCCGCGGAGACTCAGCCAGGGTCGGCGACGACGAGACGGAGCGAGCCCTCGAACGTCGGACGGCGGCGCCACTCGCCGTAGCGCTGGTCCCACTTACCGGAAGCGAGGTCGGCCGTGAGCTCGCCGATGCGGCGATCGGCGACGTCCGGGCCGACGAAACCCCACGCCGATTGCGACCGGCGAACCGCGGGCTCGAGGAACCGTTCGGGACGCGCGTAGTAAGCCTCGGTGAATCCGTCGACGCAATCGATGGGTACGGGAACGACGGTGACGCGACTCGTTCCTCCGAGCGAGCCTCGGATCGAATCGATGTACGGGAACCGGGTGCGCTCGGCGGCGACGAGCTCGGGAACGTAGTCGGCGAGCCAGAAGCGGTCGAGCGCGTCGGGATCGAACGTGAGGACCACGACCGGTCCGCGCGTGACGCGACGCAACTCTTTCAGGCCGCGGGCGGCGTCTGCCCATTGGTGCACCGTGATCATGGCCATCGCGGCGTCGACCGACGCGTCGTCGAGCGGCAGGCGTTCGGCCACGCCGTCGATGGCGGGCGAGTGGAGCGGCGAGCGCTGGGCGCGCATGACGCGCGACGGCTCGATCGCAATCACGTGTCGATCGAGCGGCTCGTACGAGCCCGCGCCGGCGCCGACGTTGACGATGGTTTTCGCGTTCCCGAGCGCCGCGTGGACCAGCGCTTCGATGCGCGGATCGGTGCGCCGCTTGAGCGCATAGCCCGCGCCGTGCGCGTCGTAGTCGACGTCCCCACCGCTCTCACCGTGCGCGCGGGCCATGCCGTAGGATAACCAAACACGAGCGTTCGGCGCTAGCGCAGCGCTTTTTGCACGGCCCGCACGAGGTCGTCGGCGGCGTAAGGCTTGGCGAGCCACGACAGTCCGGCGTCGAGGGCTCGCGCGGCGCGCTCGGTCGGCGCGTGTCCGCTCACGACCAAGCCCTTTTGCGCGGGGAACAGCGCGCGAATGCGCTCGAACACGGCGAGACCGTCTTCGGTGTCGCTGAGCTGCATGTCGATGACGACGAGGTCGAAGGGCGAACGCGGGCCGGGACCGATGCTCGCCTCGGCGAACAGGCCGTACGCCGCGACGGCCGTGTCGGTGGTGACGACGTCGTAGCCGACGGGCAACAGCACGCGGGTCGCGGTGCGGAGCTGCGTGTGGTCGTCGTCGACGATCAAGACGCGTGCGTCGCCGCGCGGGGCCGGCGGAATCGAGAGCCCCGCGCGCGCGGGCTCCGCCCCGCTCGGGAAGTACAGCGTGAACGTCGCGCCCACGCCGGGAACGCTGTCGACGTTCACGAACCCGGAGTGGTCCTTGACGACGCCGTGCACGATCGCGAGCCCGAGCCCGCTGCCGCTATGCTCGGAGAGGCGCTTTTTGCTGAAGAACGGCTCGAAAATGCTGTCGCGGTCGGCGGCGGCGATGCCGCTGCCCGTGTCGCTCACCGACACGCAGGCATAGGAGCCCGCGTCGACGGCCTCGTAGGCGAGCAGCGGGTGGTCGAAGGTGATGGGCGCCGTCTTCACGCAAACGGTGCCCTTGCCCGCGATGGCCTCGATCGCGTTCCTGAGGAGGTTCGAAACGGCGCGCGCGATCTGCGTCTCCGAACCCTGGATGGGAAGCGCTTCCTTGTGGAGCGAGAGCTCGAGCTCGATGCCGGCCGCGGCGGCATTCGCGATGTAAAACTCCTCGTTCAGGAGCGCGTTCTGGACGACGCGATTCAAGTCGAGCGCCTCGTGGTTCGTACGTCCCTGGCGGCCGAGCGCCAGGAGATCCTTGATGGTCTGCGCGGCGCGGAGCGCCGACGCGTGGATCGTCGCCAGATCTTCGCGAAGCTCCTGATCGTCCCCGCCCGCCTTGACGGAATCGAGTTGCCTTAGCATCACTTGCGGCAGCGCGACGAGCGGCGAAAGCGCATTGTTGAGATCGTGCGCGACGCCGCCCGCGAGAACACTGAGCGCGTTCATGCGCTTCGCCGTCGCGATGCGCTCCTGCACGCTGCGCTCGTGGAGCGCCGTCTTTTCGACGAGCTCGCGATGCAACGCGACGTTCTTCACCGCGAACTCGAGCTGCTCGCGCAGCATTTCGTGCGTTCCCGAGCCCGGCTGCGCCTCGAGCACCGCGATGCCGAGCAAGTCGGTCTCGGACACGAGCGGCAGCACCGTCAGCGTGCGGCGTTTCTCGGTGAGACCGGTGACGTGCGGAAACAGCCGGTCGGCGGGGAAGCGGTCGCTTTCTGGCTCGCTCACCCGACCGTCGAGAAGGCAGAAGAACGGCTCGAGCGTGCCGGGCGCGTCCGCGGCGCGAAGGGACAAGAACGCGCTCCCGACCACTTCGGGAAGCTCGTCCGCGAGCGCCGACTTCAGCGACCCCCAATCGAACGCGGTCGAGAGCCGCTCGCCGCTCTGGAGCGCGTTCCAGTACGATCGTTCGATGGTGAGGCGCAGCTCGGCCTGGCTCCGCGCGTGCACGGCGGAGATCAGGCAGCGCGCCGAATGCCAGAGCTCTTCGAGCTCGGGCGGACCCGAGAGCTCGCGCCGCAGCAGCGTGACGACGACCTGGAGGTCCTCGTGGAGCTCGACGCGATCGGGCGTTTCGCGCATGACGCCCTCGAGCGCCGCGTTGAGCGCGCCGCGCTCGCCGGCAAGCTCGGAGCGAAGGCCGGTGACGATCGCCTCGGCGACCTCGTCGCTGCGCGGAGGAAGCAGGTTCAACGCGGGGCCGATCCGCTCGCGGAGCAGCGTTGCTTCCTCGTGCACGACGCCGAGCATCGCGTCGAGCGTGTGCGCGGGGCGCAGCCGGCGCGAGGGGCCCGCGTCCTTTCGACACCCGCAGGAGCGCCGGCGGACCACCTCGACGGGAAGCTCGGTCACCTCGGGCACGGCGTTTCCCGCGAGCTGTTCGACGAGGAGCTCGACGGAGAGCGCGGCCATGCGTTCGATGGGCTGCCGGATCGTCGTGAGCGGCGGGTCGACGAAACGCGCGAGCACGAGATCGTCGAATCCCGTGACGGACACCTGCTCGGGAACCCGGACGCCGCGCTCGCGAAATACCTGAAGCGCTCCGAGCGCCATGCCGTCGTTCGCGGCGACGAACGCGTCGAACTCGGCGCCCCGGGTGAGCGCGGCGCGCGCCGCCTCGATGCCGGCGGCGAGCGTGAAGTCGCCGTACGCGACGAGCGCCGGATCGTAAGGCATGCCGTGGCGCTCGAGCGCCTCGCGGTACACGGCGAGCCGGCTCCGGGCGTCGGTGTTGTAGTCCGGACCGCTCAGAAAGAAGATGCGCCGGCGCTGATGGTCTTGGACGAGGTGGTCGAGCGTTTGCGCGAGGCCCGAGCGGTTATCGATGAGAAGGCTCGGAACGCCCGGCAGGCGCTCGCCGAGGCTCGCGAGCGGGAGACCGGTCGCTTTGGCCATGCTCTCGACCGCGCCGAGTCCAAGCCGGACGCCGAGGCCCGAGCTCATCAGCACGAGGCCGTCGGCCGAGCTCTCCCGGACGAGCTCGTAGATTCGATCGTGCGGCGTGTCTCCGAGCGACCGCCCGACGACGAGCAAAAGGTTCAGATCGCGGGCCCGACAAGCGTGCTCGAAGCCCCGGCGAAGCTGACTTTCGTAGCCGCCCGCGAGGTGGTCGAGGTAGTCGGTCAGTACCGCAATCGTCCTTCGCACGTGTTCCGTCCGCTAGGCGCGTCCCTCGGGGCTCTCCGGCAACTGACGCCCCGACCCCTCCCCCACTTCTTGGGGAGTTTCGCATCGTGGGTCGCCCGGAAGAACGCTCGCCGGGGGATCAGTGCGGACTTCGATGCAAAAGGTTCCCGCCACGTTCCGTTCGCGTGGGAAATCCAACCAGCGGTCGCCCGCCGAGCGACCGCGCGTGGGTTCGAGCCCCCGTTCGCGTCGAGGTGCGGTTTGTGCAGACGTGAACCTTTCACTACGTGAATTCGGTAGCGAGAGAGCGCACATTTACCTACACTACGAAAATGGTGGCAGGCTTGCCTTACTTGAGCAGAGCTCCGACCCGAGCCCGGGTCATCAGCGTCGGGAAGCATCTCCTGCTTTGCGCCCTCATGCTGCTTTCGCTCTCGGGCTGCCAGCTCGTCGCCGGTGACTTCGAAATCAAAGACTCGGAGACCGAGCAACAAGGACCCTGCGCGACGAGCGAGTTCCGCTGCAACGGGGAGTACCTGCTTACCTGCGACGAGGAAAGCGCGGACTGGATGCTCGTCGCAACCTGTCCGACGCCCGATCTCTGCGACTCGAAACTCGAGCAGTGCCGCGTGTGCAGCGCCGGGGACCTGCGCTGCGACGGCGCGTCACGCCAGGAGTGCAACGCCGACGGGACGGCGTGGGTCGAGATCCAGCCGTGTCCGTCGGAAGCGATGTGCAACCCGACGTTCTGCGGCAACTGTACCGCGGGTGAGTTCGCGTGCCGCGGGTCGGGCGACACGGTGGGCCGCGAGCTCTGGGAGTGCGGACCGGAAAACGTCTGGTCCGAGAAGCTCGACGAGTGCGCGACCGCGGGCGTCTGCGCCGCGAGCCTCGACATGGCGCAGACCGATCC
>DASUTR010000888.1:0-10028 GCA_036374535.1 Polyangiaceae bacterium | reverse complement strand
TCGGGGGGGGCGACCGAACCGTACGGCTGGTTCGATGCTAACGTCCGCGCGATGGCGTCCACGGTGAATACCACCAACCGGGCGGTTTCTGAACTGGTGCGGCGGCTCCGCCCTTCGCCGCGGCTGCTCGCCGGGACGATTTTCCTTTTGCTTCTGGCCGGCGTGTTCGAAGGCGCCACGGTGGGGCTCCTGGTGCCGCTCTTGGCCATGATCGTCTCGCCGGACTCGACCGCGACGTTGCCCGTGGTGGGCGGGCTCATCGAGTTCCTGCCGCCCGAGCGGCGCGTTTTGGCGCTCGGCGGGGGGATCTTGGCGCTGGTGCTGCTGAAGAATTTGCTGGTGTTGGGCGGCAACCTGGCTTCCGGAGCGGTGCGGGCGCGTGCGGTCATCGAGCTCCGGCGGCAGCTCCTCGAGCGGGTGCTGTATGCGCCGCCGGCGACGCTCGAGCGCCATACGAGCGGGGAGATCACGGACGTTTTCGTTGCGGAGTCCTATCGCGTCAATCGCTTCGTTGAAGCGTGCATCGTTTTCATTCAGCGCTCGGTCGTGACGCTCAGCTACATCGCGGCCATGCTCATCGTGTCGTGGCGGTTGACGCTCGCGGCGGTGGCGGTCGGGGTGGTCGTGGCGTTTGCAGCGCGGAAACTGGGGCGAGGCGTGCTCCGTCAGGGACGCGAGCTCTCCCAGGCAAGCGGAGCGCTCGGACGTCACGTCACGGAGGTCGTCGGCGGGCTCAGGACGATCCGGACGACGGCGAGCGCGGAAACGTTCGCCGGAAAGTTTTCGGAACAAAGTGTGATTCATGCGTGGGCCGACGTCGGGAGCAGCCGCGCCTTGGCGTTGCAGCAAGGCGCCATCGAAACGTTGGGCGTTGCAGGGGCGCTCGCGCTGACGGCGCTCGCTCACTCGATGTGGCTCGCGTCCGGCACCCTCGACGTGCCTCGTTTCTTGGCGTTCGGTTTCGGGCTCGTCCGCATGCTCCCGTCGCTGAATTTCGCCTATGCGACGCACGGGCTCATCACGGCTTCCGTCGGGTCGATCGAGCGAATCCTCTCGTGGTTGGAGCTACCGGTTTATCCGAGCCGGCCGTTCGGCGAGCGGGCGGTTCCGCGGCTCGAGGAAGGGATCCGCTTCGAGAACGTGAGCTTTAGCTACTCGAACGGTCACGAGCCGATCCGCGGGCTCTCGTTCGCGCTTCCGGCCGGCGCGACGCTGGCGGTGGTCGGTCCGTCGGGCGCGGGGAAGTCGACGCTCGCGAGTCTCCTCCTCAGGCTGCGCGAACCGTCGGGCGGGCAGATTTTGTTCGACGGCATCGACTACTGGCAGTTTTCGGTGAAAGAGTTCTGCCGCGCCGTCGGCTTCGTCGATCAGGAGCCGTTCGTCTTCAACTTGAGCATCGCGGAGAACGTGCGCTGCGGCCGCCCGGGCATCTCGCAAGGCGCGATTTTGAAGGCGCTCGAGCTCGTGCGGCTGAACGACGTGATCGCTCGCTTGCCGGAAGGGGCCGACACCGTTCTCGCGGAGCGCGGCGTCACGCTATCCGGTGGGCAGCGGCAGCGTCTCGCCATTGCGCGCGCCGTCGTAGTCGATCCGGCAATCTTGGTGCTCGACGAGCCCACCTCCGCTCTCGATGCCGAAACCGAGCTCGAGGTGCTGGCGGCCATCGACGCCGTGAGCGTCGGCCGGACGACGCTCATCATTACCCACCGCCCCGCCGCTGCGAATCACGCGACATGCCGGCTCGATCTCGGGACTGGAAAGCTGGTCGCGCTCGGACCGTCCGCCGCAGCTCGTGCGGAACGTGCCTCGAATTGACTGACCGAGCCCGCCGCCCCCTTCGCCTCGCCGTGTACGGCGTTCTCTCCGAGAGCGCCGGGAGCAGCGCCGCTGCCTATCCGGTCTTGATGGCCGAGCTCCTCGAGCGCGGTCATGCTGTCGAGTTTTTCGGAAACCCGTCGTACGTGCGTCCGCGCACGCTCGAGCGCTACCCGAATTATCGCTTTCATCCGCTGCACATCGAGGCGATGGAGCGCCTTTGGTACCGAACGGAGGCGTCCGAATTTGCCCGCGCCGCGGTGGCGCAGCTCGGGATCGCCGCCTACCAGCGGGAGGCGATTCGCCAGATCGAACGGGAGAGCGAGCGCGAGCGCTTCGATCTCATTCTGTGCACCGACATGCAGCCGCTTTGGTCCGCGAAGTTGCCGCTCGTCGGGTGGCCGCAGGGGCCCCCGCACACCGAAGGCGCGGCACTCCGGAGCTCGGAGCTCGCGCGCTTGGCCGTGCGTAGCCTCGGGGCGAAGCAATACCTCGCAATTCAGGGCTTTTACGCTTACCGCATGCTCGCTTCGCGGCTGGCCCTCGGCGCGGCGGACACCTTGCTCTGTGGCAGCCGCTGGGCGGGCGACGAGTGGATCCGATTCGGCGCGGAGCCGGTGCGCGTGCGGCCGATTCCTTATCCCGTCGACACCGCGGCCTTCTCTCGGGTGCCGGCTCTCGAACCCCGAGCGACCACGACGTTTCTCTGGCTCGGCCGCTCGGTGCCGCGCAAACGCCTCGATCTCTTCGTCGCGGCGTTCGAGCGTCTCCGGCGGCGCTACCCGAACGTTCGGGCTCGGATCGTCGGCGACGTCTTGGCCCATCCGTTCGGTCGCGCCGTCCTCGAGGGCCGCTCCGCCATTCCCGGGCTATCGATCGAAGGGGGGGTTGCGCGCGAGAGCGTGCCCCAACTCTTCGGCGACGTGGACGTGCTGGTACAACCGAGCCAGAGCGAAAATTTCGGCTTTTCGTTGGCGGAAGCGCTCGCTGCGGGGCGGCCCGTCGTCGGAGGCCCGACGAACGGCACCTTCGAGTACGCAGGCGAGGGCGGTTTCGGTTTCTCGGAGTACAGCGCCGAATCCGTCGCCTCGGCGATGGAGCGCGCGATGCTCGCCGCGACGAACCTCGGGCCCGAGCTTTCGCGCCGTGCTCGCGAAGCGGCGAGCATTTTTGCCATCGCTTCGGTTACGGAGCGTGTTCTCGCCGCGTGCGACGACGTTCTCGCACGCCGTGCCGTCTCCGGCCGGCGGCGCGGGACGGTCCTTTGAAGATTGAGCGGCGTTCCATCCGAGGGGCAGCGGGGCGGGGGCGGACTCGGATGCAAACCTCGCTCGAGCGAGCTCCTGCAGCGCGAGGGGTCTCGCGCCGGATTTTCAAAGTTATCGCGGGCGATAATTATCGTTCGCGATAATTTCGAACTTGCGCTCGCGGAGGGTAACGACGACGCGCGGCGTCCGGTCGCGATGCCTGGCCCGTTGCGGGCGCGCCAAGCGTCGGCCTAAACTGGAGAGCGCGCGGAGCAACACGTGAACGTCTGGATCCTGGCCGATGTTTCGCGCTCCGTACCCGGGGGAATGCGCCGTCACATGGAGCTTCACGCCGAAGGGCTGAGGCGGCTGGGACACCGCGCCAGCACGTTTTTCTCGGAAGATGTCGCTGAAGCCGCGCACGGCGCGATCCCGCGCCGCGCTCCCGGCCTTCGGATCTATTCGGCCCTTCACGAACGCTATCTCGCGGAGAGGCCCGACATCGTCAACGTCCACACGCAGGCCGCCCCGGCCTGGATCGCTGCGCGACGCTTTTCACGGGTAGCGGCGCGCGTCGTCGTGATGTCGTATGCCGCCGACGAAACGGCGATTCGTGTCCGGCGGCCGTGGGACGTGCTGCGTTGGGCGCGTGCCGCCGTTCCTGCTCGCTTGAGCTACCCGCACGCCGACGGGATCTGGTGCGTGAATCAGCAGGACCTCGAGTACTACGTGTCCGAGTATGCGGTCGCCCGCGAGCGCTTGCGCGTCTACCCCCACGCCGTCGGTGACGAATTTTACGATTCTTCCGAGGGTTTACGGCGCGATCTTCGGCAGATTCTGTTCGTGGGAACGTGGATTGTCCGCAAAGGGGTCGATGTGCTCGCGGCGGCGCTCGACCGCGTCGCGCGCGCGCTGCCCGACGTGCGCATCGTGCTCGCCGGGACGCTCACCGGTGAAGACGTCGTACGTTCCGCGCTCTCGCCACACGTCCAATCGCGCGTGCGCATTCTCGATCGTGCGAACGACGCCGAGCTCCGCACGCTCTACCGCACGAGCGCTCTCTTGCTCGTGCCCTCGCGGCGCGAAGGCTTGCCGATCGGCATGCTGGAAGCGATGGCCTGCGGGTGTCCGCCGCTCGCCGCCGCCAATTCGGGCATGCTCGACGTGATCGCGCCCGGCGAAAACGGCTGGCTCGAAACGTCGTTCGATCCCGAGCGCTGGGCAAGCCGGCTCGAACGCCTGCTCGGCGCGCCCGACGAGCTCACCCGCGCGTCCAGGGGCGCGACCGAGACCGCGCGTGACTATCGCATCGAGGTCGTCACGAGCGAAGTCAGCGCCTGGTACCAGAGCTTGCTCGACGCTTAGGCGCGGCGAGCTTCGACGCGGGCGTTCGGCACTTCGAGCC
Source organism: Polyangiaceae bacterium (assembly GCA_036374535.1). Classification (GTDB taxonomy): domain Bacteria; phylum Myxococcota_A; class Polyangia; order Polyangiales; family Polyangiaceae; genus PMG-095. The sequence continues at coordinate 5,561 of DASUTR010000888.1, read as the reverse complement.
CTGAAAGCTCGGTAAAGCGGCGCACGATCGCGCCCCACGAAAAGTGCTCGCGGTAGAACGCACGCACGTCGTCCCGCGACACGCGGGCGAAAGGACGCTCGCGCGAGCGCATGAGCGCCACGAACTCGCTACGGAACGCGTCCTCGTCGCACGAAAGGAGCGTGACGAAGGGTCGGTCTCGGAACACGGGGTCGCTGATGTCGCGCCACGTCGTCACGACCGGAACGCCCTCGCAGAGCGCCGCCATCAGCGTCGTCCTGCGCGTGGACACGCCGTCTTGGAAGTAGGCGACGAGAAAGTCCTGAGCGGCCAGGCAGTCGGCGGCTGCGTCCGCTTCGAGCGCTCCTGCTACGTGGACGTCGCTCTCGAGCCAAGACGCGAGCGCCGGCATGGCCGTGCAGAGCTCCTCGAGGGTGGGTCCGACGATGGTGAGCTCGAGCTTCCAGGGTGATTCCCGCGCAGCCTGGCGAATCGTCTCGAGCACGAGCTCGGTGTTCTTCGATTGATGGAGCGAACCGAAGATGGCGAGCTTCAGGCGGTCGTCGGCGGGTCGTTCCGGCGGTTTGGGCGCCGGGTCGCGCTCGAGGCTCGAGCCGACGGGCAGGACGTGAATCGGCCGGGTGAGGGGGCCGAGGAGGCGTCGCACTTCGGAAGCGTTGCGCTCGGTCGAGCAGAAAATATCCTTCGACGCCAAGGCCACGCCGAGCGCCATGGCGCGATGGGAGAGGTGGAGCACGAGCGCCTTCGGCTGCCAGCCGAACGGATACCAGAGCTCGTGAAACATGACGGAGACGTGGCCCTTGCCACGCGCCTGCGCTCGCCGCGCGAGGTGCCAGGCGAGCAGGACGAGGCTGAAATTGATCCCGCTCTTCGGCGCGTACATGTTCGGAACGAACTGGACCAAGATCTCGTCGGGGTCGAAGGCGAGTGCGCTCTCGAGGCTCGCGAACGGTCCGCCGCGCGTCCAACGCTTCACGGTGTCGATGAGCCTTACGGAGGCCGGGGGAGGGTGTCCCGAGGCCTTGGTCACCGGGCCGCGATCGCTGCTCGTCCAGACGCCGACTTCGACGAGGCGCGCGAGGTGCCGGCAGAACTCGGTCGTGTAGTGGCCGAGCCCTTCCGCGACCGGAAAGTACTTCGGACAGATCACGAGCACTCTGGGTTTCGCGGAGCCGCCGCCGCCGTCCACCATGATTTTCGAAGCCGGCGCTAGCTCAGCGCTTGGTTCGGGGGACTTCCGCCCGCCTGCCGTTCGAGCACCGTCAGGGAATCGATTTCCTCGACGATTCGGAAGCGCGTGTCGGCGTGCACAATCGACTGCGTGAAACGCACGCTGTCGGCGTCGAGGGGATGCTCCGGCGTCGAGCGCGAGTCGTGCAGCGCGATGATGCCGCTCGGACCTACGAGCTCGCCCCACGCGCCCCAGTCTTCGGAGATGCCTTTCCAGCTGTGATCACCGTCGATGAACACGAAATCGGGCGCCGGCCGCTGTTCCATTCGCCAGAGCTCGGCTGCCCCGACACCCGTCCGCCGGATCCACCGGACCTTGCCGTTCTGGACGTTCGACACCTCGCCGCGCGCGATCATTTCCGAGAAGCGGAGGCCCGCGCGATTCGGAGGATACGGATCCACCGCCCAGAGTTCCGCCTCGGGAGACATCGCGGCGCGCAGCTGTCGTGTCGTGACGCCTTGGGCGACGCCGATCTCGACGAGGCGCTGGCGACCGCGGGCCCAACGCGCGAGCGCGTCGCGCTCGCGGGCGTTCGTCTCGCTCCTCGCCTGCCGAACCCCGACCCTCCACAGTGCGAAATGTAGTGCTGCTGACAAGGCGGGCATTCTAGAACGTGGGCGGTTGTCCGCGCAAAGGCTGAGGGTCCAGGTCCTCGACGCTCTCGGCGCGCCCGCCGGGGGCCCAGAGGCGCTCGTAAAACGTCGCGATGCGCTCGGCTACCATCGGTCCGGAGAAATTCCGCCGTAGGTGCTCGGCAGCCCGCGCTCCCATCGTTAGTCGACGCTCGGTGTCCCGCACGAGCGGTTCGAGCCCCGCTGCGACGGCATCGGGACCGTCGGAGCGCAGGACGACGCCCGTCACGCCGTCTTCGATGGCGTCGTCGCCCCAGGGCGTGAGAATCGCGGCTGGGAGGCCGCTCGCCATGCTCTCGAGCATCGCGATGGACATGCCTTCGCCCTTCGAGAGCATCACGAAGACGTCGATGTCCCGGTAAAAGCTGAGCATCTGTTCCGGTGAATGAAGGCCTTCGACGAAGCGGACGCGATCCCATACCGAGCCCTCGCGCAGCACTCGTTCCATCGCTGCGCGGTACTCGCCGCCGCCGCCGCCGGCGAGCCAGAGCTCGACTGGGATGTCGCCCAAGCGCCGCGTGAGCTCGACGAACGCGCTGCACAGCTCGAGGACACCCTTTCGCTCGACGAAGAGCCCCGCGTACCCCACGCGCACCGTCTGTCCGGCGTTGGCGCGCTCGCGCGAGGCGTTGCTCGGCACGAAAATCGTTTGGTCGTACGGGTTCGGTACCATCCCCCGCCGTGGGGCAAAAATGCCGCCCTCGGTGAGGCGTCGAAGAATCGCCGTCGAGGTTCCCGCGTAGCCGTCGACGCGACAAGCGTTGGTGATGAAGCGATTGACCGCGTTGTAGTCTTCCGGATCCTCCACCCACCAGAAGAGCGGCACGCGATTGGCTCGGCACGCGAGCGCGCAGAAAGGGATGTCGTAAATATGGGTGACGTGGACGAGATCGATCCGCCGCTCGTTGATGGCTCGATGGACGGCCCAGTTCGAGGCCGCGCAGCGCTTGGCGAAGCGCAGGAGCAACGTGGGCTCGAGCGTCTGGCGGAGCTGAGTCAACGGAGCCGTCGAGAAGGAAATACCGAGCGCCCGGGTGGCCTCTTCGAGCGGAGGGGTGACCCCCTCGGCGAAGAGCGCGCTGATTTGGTAGCGCTGCCGGAGCTCACGAAACATCACGAGCTGTGCGCGTTCGGCTCCGCCGATGCGGGGCCAGCCGTTCACCCAAAGCACGCGTCTCATTTGCGGGCGCGACCCTAGCCGACACGTTTGAGGCCGGCTACCCTTCGGCGCATGGCTCCGTCGCTTCAGCGCCTGGCTCACTGGGCGTTGCTTCACACCTGGGATCCCATGGTCCCAGACCGCTGGCGTTGGTTGTCGCGGCACCTTCATCCCACGCGGCCCGGCGAGCGACTGCTCGATGTCGGCTGCGGCGCGGGGGCGTTCACCATGGGCGCCGCGCTTCAGGGGTACGAGGCCGTCGGCTTGACCTGGAGCGCCGACGAGCAGGCGCGAGCGTCGCGCCGCGCGCAGCGTCTCGGCGCGAACGCGCGCTTCGAGAAGGTGGACGCGCGGGAGCTCGACACCGTTGCGGAGCTGAAATCGGCCTTCTCCGTCGTCGTCCTGTGTGAGGTGATCGAGCACGTGCTCGACGACCGGCGGCTTTTGCGCGCGGCGGCCGATTGCCTCGAGCCCGGCGGGCGGCTGCTGCTGACGACCCCGAACTTCGACTATCGCGCCATCGTTCCCGAGCACGACGGCCCCTTTTCGGTCGTCGAGGACGGAGGACACGTCCGGCGCGGGTACACGCGCGCCGAGCTCGTCGCGCTCTGCGAACAATCCGGATTGACGGTGAACGAAGTGGGCTCGTGCAGCGGCCTGCTCAGTCAGAAGGCGACTTGGGTCACCTACACCACGGGCAAGGTCAACCCGACCCTCGCGCGCATGCTCACGGCGCCGCTTCACCCGCTCGTGGCCACGCTCGACTCATCGGTAACCCGCTGGGTCGACTGGCCGCCTTATTCTTTCTGTATCGAGGCGACGAAGCCGCACGGCGCGCCGCGAGGCGCCGCCTAGCGGCATCGCCGACTCTGCGAGGCGGATTCATGCTGGACGTCGAAGCGCGCGCGAGAGAGAGCGAGGGCGGAAGCTCGTCCGCCGTGTACGAGATGATTTCGAGGGCGCTCGTCGAGCGCGGGCTCGTCGGCGGAAGGCTCGTCGACGTGGGTTGCGGCGTCGGGACGCTGGCCTCGGCGCTACCGCGCGGCGACTTTCGTTACGTCGGCGTCGACGTCGTCGCACACCCGGCATTTCCCCGCGAGCTCGAGCTCGTGCTCGCCAACCTCGATCGCGAGCCGATTCCGCTGCCGGACGCTTCGGCGGACATCGTCGTGAGCGCCGAGACCATCGAGCACGTCGAGAACCCCCGCGCACTGATGCGCGAGCTCGTCCGCTTGCTGCGACCCGGCGGCTGGCTCTTCGTGACGACGCCGAACCAACTCAGCATGGCGTCCCTGCTCTGTCTCGTCGCCCGTGGAGAGTTCCAATACTTTCAGCGCGGCCCCGGAATGTACCCCGCTCACATCACGGCGTTGCTCGAGGTGGATCTACGCCGAGTCGCCGAGGAGTGCTCGCTCGTGAACGTCGACGTGCTCTACAGCGGCTCCGGTCGAGTGCCGTTCACGCCGCGCCCCTGGCCGAAAGTCGTGGGGGCCAGGCGAGGATTTCGGGGCCGGGCCTTCAGCGACAACGTTCTAGTGTGCGGGACGAAGCCCGTCTGAGGCCGTTCCGAGCACCTGCCGGTAGATGCTCACGACGTTTCCGACCATCGCCGCCTTGCTGTAGCGCTCGCGCACGCGGCGCTGCCCTGCGGCGCCCATCTCTGCGGATTCGTTGAGGTTTTCGAGGCGGCGTTGCAGCGCCTCGGCGAGCGCCGGGACGTCGCGCGCCGGAACGATCTCGCCGGCGCCGGAACCGGCGACGATGCTCGTCGGTCCGATGGCGTCGGTCACGACGACCGGCTTTCCCGCGGCCATGCCTTCGATGACCGCGATACCGAACGCTTCACGATGCGCGGGATGCACGAGCACCGTCGCTGCGGCAAGCAAGTCTCGCTTCGCTTCGTCCGAGACGTGCCCCGTCGCGTGAACCCGATCGGTCACGCCGAGGTCCGCTGCGAGTCGCGTGAGCTCGTCGGGAAAGTCTTCGTCGGTCATCAACGGGGGGCCGCCGCAGAGGACGACATGAGGCGGCTCGAAGTTCCCACGCAGGCGCGCCAAGGCTTCGATGAGCTCGCGCTGGCCCTTGGAGCGTTGGATTCTACCGATGAGCAGGAGCACCGGCGCACCTTCCGGAATGCCGAGCCGGCGCCGCGCTGCTTCCGGATCGGCGCCTCGGCCGAGCGCGTCGACGTCCACTCCCGGCATGATGGCCGAACGGGGCCCGAGGCGCGGATAATGCTCGAGATAGCTCGGCTCGACCGCCGCCGTGCCGAAGATCGTCCAGGCCGCACGAAGCTGCCGTTGAGCGAGATAGAAAAAACGCGAGTACGCGCTGCCGTCCGTGTTCACGGGCTCGTACACGTGCCAAATACACGGCGTCCGGCGCAGCGCCCCTGCGAGCGCGCCGTACAAAAGTAATCCGTCCCCGTTGCAGTGAATGAGATCGATGCGCTCGCGATGAAGGATGCGCGCGAGCTTCGCCACCGCGCGTGCGAAGGTCAGCGGTTGACGGATACGGTGCGGCGGCAACACGTACGTGC
>DASUTR010000887.1:0-6317 GCA_036374535.1 Polyangiaceae bacterium | reverse complement strand
CCGATCGACTCCTTCAGAGCTTGCTCGCCGAAGGGTACTCGACGCTGCTCGAGCTCGTTCCCGAGTGTTCGGAGGTACACGACATCGACGGCCTCGAGTGCTCCGTCGCGACGGAGTCGAACGCGCAGGCTGCGTGGTGCGCGGAGCTCGGCCATTGGCGGAGCGAAGCCGAAGAGCTTTGCAAGGAGCGCGTGCTGTCGTTCGTCGCGGCGCACGCGGGTGACTTCCTGCCAGCGTCCGCGCGCCACACGGTGCATTCGGGTTCTGCCGAGCTCATCGATCGCGACCTCCGGCGTCTCTGTGCCGAGCTTTCCAAGCGAGATCTTGCGCTCGGGCTCCTCGCCGAGAGCGCGCACAAGGCGGACGTGTGGCGGCGCCTGGGTTTTGCCACCGAGCTCTCGTACGTGCGCGAGCGGCTGGGAGTGTCGCTTTCGTGCCTCAAAGCGAAGCGCATCTTGGCGTCCCGCGCCGCGCGCGTTCCCGAGCTCGCCGCCGCTCTTTCGAAGGGCCGCATCGGCTACGAAGCGGCCTATCTGCTCTCACGCGTCGTAACCCAGGCGACGGCCGAAGCATGGATCGCCCGCGCCGAACGCCGCACCGTGAAGCACTTGAGAGAAGAGGTGGAAGCAGCCGAGCTCTTGATTCGCACGGGCGCCGGTCGCGAGCAGCGGCCCCTCGACGAGCAGAGCCTCGACCTCGTGTTCGAGCTCGAACGGGGCATCATGAGTGGGGATTGGTTTGGGCAAGCCCGGGACTCGTGGGCCGGAGAAGCGGCTCGGCGCGAATCACCGAACGCCAGCCAGATGTCCGGAAGCGTTCCGGCGGGAGACGGCGCGATCGAGACGGAACGCGAAGCCAGTCAGATGTCCGGAACCCGAAGAGCGGCTCGAATCGAGCGGCGGTTTGGGCGCGTGACGTTGCGATGGCGCGTGACGGACGGCACGTATCGTTTCTGGCACGCGCTCGAGCGCATCTTTGCGCGCGTGCGAGCGCGCGTGTGCCGGGAGCCCGCGAGTTTTCTGCGCTTTCTTTGCGAAAACTTCTGTCGCACTTGGCTGCCGGCGCTGCGGCGCGGGTGTCTCACCGAGTCCGGCGAGCTGCCGGAGTACTTTCGAATTTATCGGCGCGACGCGTTTCGTTGCTCGAGTCCGGTGTGTCGGCGCAGGGACGTAACGCCGCATCACCTCGTGTTTCGCTCGCACGGCGGCGGTCACGAAGACGACAACGTCGCGTCGCTCTGCTCTTGGTGTCACCTTCACGGCGTTCACGAAGGGCGCATCGGAGCGGAACCGCCGGCGTCGAGAATCCGCTGGCGCATCGGCAGGAGCGGCACGTTGCGGATCGACGGGCGAGCGCTCGCTCTCGGGTGAACCTAGAGAGCTCCGTCTCGTGTTCGCCGGTTCGACGAAACCGGCCGCTATTTATCCGCGTGCCGCTGTTCCAGGCGGCGTGATTCGTCGATGAGGCGTTCGAAAATGCGCCGCACGGTGCCGGGTTCGAGCGGAGGGCGTGCGTCGAGCGTCAGGCGCTCGAGGAGCTTGCGCTCGCGTTCGGGGTCGTAGATCGGCAAGCCGTGCTCGCGCTTGAAGTCGCCGACGGCGAGCACGAGTTTCACGCGCTCTTCGATGAGAGTGAGCAGACGACTGTCGATCTCGTCGATCGAACGCCTCAGCGCTTCGAGCTCCGGCGCGGCCACGGGCCGGCATCGTAGCGCAACCCTGCTTCCCGAGCGGGGTTTAACGCACGATCGTATCGCAGCCGAAAACGACCCGCGCTTCGAGGATCTCGCCCGAGCTCAGCCTGTCGCAAGCCTCCCCTCTCACTTCGATACGTTGGTCGCCGTCCCAGACCCAACCGTCGGGATCGTCTCCAGGCACGACGGCGCCGTCGAAGTAGACGTTCACGCGGGTCGGGTCCTCGGGCGGTGCCTCGAGGTCGATCGAGCAGCGGATGGCGATCCCGGTTCCGATGTCGTAAAGGGCGTCGCGTAGTGCGGAGGCGTCGCCGACGGCGTAGTAGTCGATTTCGGCGCCGCGAGCCGTCCCGCCGGCGGCCGCCAGGCGGTTGAGGAGCGTCGCGTAGGGCTCCGCCCCGGGCATACCGATGACGTAGGTTTCGATGCCCTCGGCGGCGAGCGCCTCGATCGCCTTTTCGGTGGCGTCGCCGTCGGCGCAGTAAGCGGGCCCGTTCGGGCCGGTGTTCGCGGGATCGCAACAGTTGTAGCCCGAGCTGCACGCGTGGTTTCCGACGCTGAGGTTTTCGATGTTGAGCGTGCAGTCCTCGGCCGAGCAGCTCGCGTCGAAGTTGCAGTTCGGCGCGCCGTCGGTCACGAGGATGACGCTCGTCTCGCCCTCGAGCTCGACGAGCGTCGGGAGCAGCGCGTCGAGCGTCGCGGCGGTGGGCGTGGAGCCGTCGGGCGTGAAGCTCGCGAGCCGGAGCGCGAAGTTCGACAGCAGCGGACCCGGCGCGCCCGCCGCGCTGCAAGCCGCAGGATCCCCGCGTACCGTCGAGAAAATCTCCTCGCCCGGCCCGCACGTATCGGGATCGAGCTTCGGCGGGAATACCGTGGCTCCGTAACGCACGCGATGGCCGATGGAGCGGAGCAGGGCCGTGATGGCCGAACGCGCCGCCTGGTACTTGTTGAGCACGGAGCCGTCGATCGGTGCGCCCATGCTCCCCGAACGGTCCACGACGAAATAGACGTTGGGCGGGTCGTCTACCTCGCGCAGGAACGTCTGCCCGCAGAAATCCCCGGTGGGGCTCGAGTCGCAGCCGCCGTCGCCCGGAATGACGACGGAGCCGTCCGGCGGGTCGGGGTCCCGCCGCCCGCCGCCCACGACGTCGGCGGGGGACGGTCGCTCGGACACCTGTTGGCAGGCGACGAGCGCGAAGCAAGCGAAGGCCCTGAGGCGAGACACCCTTCCATGAGCTTAGCGCGCCGTGTCCGTCGTCCCTAGAAAGTGCGGGATTTCGCCCGAGAAGCGGAGGGTGGCGGTACGCTCCGCGGGTGAACCGCCGTGTCCTCGAACGAGTGGCGAACGCGCTCGCGGGGCTCGCGTGTTTGGTGTTCCTTCTCGGGCTCACGGATTCGCCGCGCGTGGTCGTGCAGGCGGTTTCCGCGCCTTCGGTGCCGGAGTCCGACGTGCGACGGGACGCACGGCTCGACGTCCTGGTGGAGGCGAGCGCGGGCGGGCTCGTGCGCGACGCCACGGTGACGGTGTTCTGGGAGCGCGACGGCGTCTACTACTTCGCGGGTTCGGCAACGACGGATCGCTCGGGGAGCGCGCGGCTCGAGGAGCTCCCGCGCGGCGCGGTGTGGGTGCTCGCGAGCGCGCGAGGCTTCGCGCGAGCGTCGCGGGCGTTGTCCCTCGGCGCCGAGCCGGCGAGCACGCGCCTGTCGCTCGACGCGGAAGCGACGCTCTCGGTGCGCGTCACGGACGAGCAGGGAGCGCCGCTCGCGCGCGCGACCGTGCTCGTGACGGCCGGCGATCCGCTGCCGTTCGGCGCGCTCACCGGTTCCGACGGCAAGATCACGCTCGGGCGCTTGCCGCCGGCGCCCTGGACGGTCAAAGCGTCCGCGGCCGGGTACGAATCCGTCGAGCGGACGGGCGTGAATCGAGAGCTCACCCTCGCGCTGCGGCGGCTCGGAGCGATGCGCGTGCGCGTGGAGCACGCCGACGGAAAACCGGCTCAAGGGGCGACGGTTTCGATCGCCGGCTCGAGTCTTTGGCCGGCGCGCCGAGCGCAGGCGGACGGCTCGGGCGTCGCGCGCATCGCCGGGCTCCTCGCCGGCAGCTACGATCTTCAGGCGACGCTCGGTAGCGAGATTTCCGAGCCGAGCCTCGGCCTCGTGCTCGAACGCGGCGCCGAGCTCGAGACGAAGCTCGTGCTCCATCCCGGCCGCCACGTGACGGCGCTCGTGACCGACGGCAGCGGTGAAAATGCCGTCGTCGTCCCGAGCGCCGACGTGGTGCTGACGCCGAGCGGTCTCGCGTCGTTCCCGCTGCGCGGTCGCACGGGCGCCGACGGCAAGGTGACGCTCGGGCCCATCGCGCCCGGCCCCGCGTCGCTCGCCGCGCGCGCGGAAGGCTTCGTCTCGGGAGCGCTCGTTCCGGTGCCGGACGTGAGCACGGAGCCCGTGCGCATCGCCCTCTTGAGAGGCGCGACGCTGCGCGGCGAGGTGGTCGACGCGCGTGGCTTTCCCATCGACGGCGCGAGCATCGAGGTCGTCGGGACCGATACGTTCGGCCTGCCCATCGCCGAGACGCCGCTTTTCTCCGCGTTTCAGAGCACCCATTTCGACTGGTCGCTCGGCGGGCCGCTCGCGCTCATCCCCGCCGGGGAGCTCGGCGTGATGCCCGGTCCGGTTCCGCCGATTCCGCCGCCCGGCGTGCGCATCGAGCCCGGCGCCGATCTCTTCGCGATCCCCGACGACGCTCCGCGCGAAATGAGCGACCCCTGGGTGACGCGCAGCGACGGCACGTTCGTCGCGCGGCCGGTCACGCCCGGTCGCGTGCGGGCGCTCGCGCGCCATCCCGACTACGTTCAGGGGACGAGCGAGTCCGTCGTGCTCGGACCGGGCGGCGAAGCCCACGTGAAGATCGTGCTCCTGCAAGGCGGCACGTTGTTCGGTCGCGTGCTCGACGACCGCGGCATGCCCGTCGCGCGCGCGGAGCTCGAAGCGGCGAGCCCGAACACCTCGCTCGTTCGTTTCGCGATCGCCAAAGACGACGGCACGTTCGAGATCCCGGCGCTTCCGGCCGAGGTGGTGGTCTCGGTCACGCGTCCGGGCCCACTCCGGCGCGTGGCGCTGCGCGAGACGCACGCGGTGAAGGAAGGCGAGCGGACGGAAGTCACCTTCACGCTGCCGGCGCCGCGCGGTCTCGTGAAGTTCCTCGTCGAGGACTCGAACGAGGCGCCCGTCGAGCTCGCCCAAGTGACGGTGCTCTCGCTCGATCCCGCCGTTCCGCTGCGAGAAACGGTGTTCACCGATTCCGGGGGCAGCGCCGAGATCGACGACGCTCAGGGGCTCGCGCTGCGACTCCTCGTCGAGGCGCCGGGGTTTCCACGCCGGGCGGTCGTGCTCGAGCGCGCGGGTGAGTCCGTACGCGTGACGCTCGAAGCCGGCGTCATCGTGACCGGGCGCGTGACGGCGGTGCGGGGAAGACAGGGCGTCGAGGGCGCGATCGTCGGGCTGCTCTCGGACGGGATTCGCCGCGCGGCGAGGACGGACGCGGACGGAAATTATCGCATCGCCGACGTCGCGCCCGGCGCCGCGAAGCTCAGCGTGAGCCACCCCGAGTACGCGGAGGTCGAGCTCGACGTCGACGTGAAGCCGACGACTCGAAGCGACCGTCCCCACGAGCTCGAGCCCGTGGATCTGGAGGAGCCCGGAAGCGTCGAGGGTGAGGTGGTCGACGCGCGCGGGGATCCCGTGAGCGGAGCGCGCGTGGCGGTCGGCGTGGCTCCCGCTTACTTGCCGGCCGGCGCGCTGCCGCGCGGCGTCGCCGTCACCGATGCGGACGGGCGTTTCGCGCTCGCCGGCGTGCGACCGGGGCGGCGCACGCTCGAGGCATTTTCGGCGCTCGTCGGGCGCGGCCGTGCGGCGGTCGACGTCACGTCGGGCCGCGTCGCGGACGGCGTGCGCATCACGCTCGCTGCGAGCGAGGCCGAGGAACCGCTCGGTGACGCGGGTGTCGCCGTCACGCTCGGCGAGCGGGGCGCGGCGGGACGAGCCGCGATCGTCGTCGTGAGCGTCGCGGAGGCGAGCGAAGCCGAGCGCGTCGGCATCGAGCCGGGCGATCTCGTGCGCGCCGTCGACGGTAAGGCCGTCGCCGACATGCGTGACGCCCGGCAGCGGCTCTCGGGACGCGCGGGAACGGACGTGCTCGTCGAAATCGACCGCGACGGCGCGCGTCAGACGCTGCGCGTGGCGCGCGAGACGCTACGGCGCTGACGGCGCTGCTACTTCGGCTTTGCCGTGAACGCGATGGTCACGGGTGCTTCTTTTTGGAGCTTGCCCTTGAGCGAGCCGCTCACGGCGTCCGTGATGGTTTTCACGAACTTGCCGGCGCCGTCGCGGGGATTGATCTCGTACTGCTCGAGGTTCACGGGCATCGGCTGCGTGGTTTTCACGGCGACGGACTCGAGCTTGTCGCCGCCGAAGCGGAACACGAGCTCGACGTTCGCCGTCTGGCGCGCTTTGCGCCCATGCAGGCGGAAGTCGCCGGAAATGACGGCAAGCACCTGGCGTTCGACGCCGCGCTCGGCCTCACCGGCCTCGTCCTCACCAAGCTCGACGGCACGGCAAAAGGTGG
>DASUTR010000886.1:0-4874 GCA_036374535.1 Polyangiaceae bacterium | reverse complement strand
GTACCCGCGCCTGCGGAACGGCTCGACGAAAGCGTCGTTCTTGCTGAAAACGTGGACGGGAACGGTCTTCACCCGCTCGTCGCCGCTGATCTCGACGACCGGCTGGTGGTCGCCGAGCACGATGACGAGCGAGTCGTCGTTCAAGAAGCGCGTCACGTAGCGCCGGATCACCTCGAAGTCGTAGACGATGGATCGAACGTACGCCTCGTGCGCGCGCCCGAAATTCGGCCACACGATGGGGTAGCGGACGACCGGCTGCGTGTCGAAGACGGCGCCGTTCCCGAGCTTCGACCAGTCGTCGACGAGCGTCGGGGTTTCGCTCCAGGGCGCGTGACTGGAGACGAGGACGTACTGGACGAAGAGCGGCCCGGACGCGCGAGCGAGCTCACGCCGGCGGATCGTATCGAAGACGAACTGATCCGGCATCGTCGCCCACGCGAACGCCGGGCCCACGTACTCGAAATCGGCGTAATAGTAGTTCTTGTCGAAGCGGTAGAGGTCGCCGCGCGTGCCGAGGCGTGTGACCCCGGGGGCGGCGAGAACCGTGCGGTAGCCGGCCGCGCGGAAGTAACCGGAGAGCACCTTGGGCTTGACGGTCGCGACCGTGTCGAAGCCGAGCTGATCGGTGACGGGAATCGCCGTCGCGAGCGTGGACTGCGCGAGCCACGAACGCCCGCCGAACGTCGGCGAATCGAGCCGCCCGGAGGCGATCGAATAGCCGAGCCCGGCGAGCTCCTCCTCGATGGCTCGAAACGTCGGGCGGATCGCGCTCACGAACTCCGGGCGCTCCACGACGACGACACCGTACGATTCGACGAGGACGAGATGAACGTTCTTGCGCTCGAGCTTCGCGAGATCGGAGGGAGTACGCGCGAGCAGAGCGTCCGCCCGTGCCACGGCTTCTGCCCACTTCCCGCGATCGGCGAAGACGCTCGCGAGAAACCTCGCTTCACGCTGCAGGCGGGGGGCGATGCTGTTGCCGAACCCGCCCGCGAAGAGCGGCTTGTGGTGCGATTTTCGCGGCTGGGCGAGACCGACGCCGAACGCGACGAGGGCGAGCACGCCGACGAGCGGCGCGCGTTTCCAATCGACGAAGTACGCCTCCGCGGTGCGGAGCGTGTGGTACGCGAAGAGCGGCAGGAGCGCGAGCAAGGTGACGGCGGCGAGCAGTGCCGCGTAGAACTTCCACCACGGGAGCGCCGAATGCGCGAAGCGCACTCCTTCGGGAAACATCGCGAGGTCGTAAAGCGAAAAGCGCTGCGCAAAGTAACGGTCCTGAATGCCGTCACCGAGTCGAAGGACGCGCACGACGCAAACGAAGCCCGCGAGGCAGCCGTGAACGAGCTTCGGAACGCTCCATCCTTGCGCCCGGACGAGGAAGAACGCGACGAGGAGGATCATCACGTCGAGCGACGGCAAGAGGTACCAAAAATGCAGCTCGGCCGAGGGAAACCGCAGGTTGAAGAGAACGTTGAGGACGGTGACCGAGAGCAGAAAGCTCGCGAACCGTCGCGCATCCTCCCGCGTGTGCGGTATGAAGGGCCTGAGCCGCGCGGGAACCGACGCGGCGCGTGTCAGAACGAACGCTCCCGGGTTTCCAAGTCCTCGGATCGTTTCGCGAGCTCGCTCCCATGCCGGTCATCGACGACGTTCGGGCGTACTACGAAACCAAGTCGCGCGACGCCGTGCGGCGCGATGAATCGCGCCGCCGCCCCGGCCGAAGCGCTCGAAGCGGTCTCGAAGCGAGCCTTCTCGATTTGCCGAGCGAGGTACCGACGGCAGAGCTCGCGTTCTCGATCGAAGCGTTCGTCCACGGACCGGCTCCTCGCGCCTACTTCGAAGCGGCGTCACGATACCTCGTTCCCGGCCGCGCGCTCGCCGTGCGCGACGATTTTCGCACGAGTACGGGCCGCGCGACGCCGCAGCGGCGGAGGAGCCGCGCGTGATGGAGCGGGCGCGCGAGCATGGTCTCTTGACCTTGCTCTTCGCGCTGAGTCGCGCCGGTCTATGGGCCGCCGGGCTGCCCTTCAGTTACCGCTTCGATTGGTTGTTCTTCGCGGACCCGGCCGACCTCCACGAGCGGCTCGGCGATACGCTCGTTCACTTTCACCTGTATCCGCCGGGAATGAACCTGTGCGCCGGCGCATTGTTCGCGGCCGGAGGCGGGCAGAACGCAGCGCGGTTCGTTTACGCCGTTATGGGCGGCGTCCTCGTCAATGCTCTTTATTACCTCTTGCGTGCGCTCGGCATCCCGGCGCTCGCAGGGCTCTTGGTGACGCTCGCGTTCGCGTCCATCCCGTCCACCGTTTACTTCGAGAGCTCGTTCACGGACACCTTCCCGGCGGCGGCGCTCGGCACGCTCGCCGCCGCGTTGCTCCATCGCGCCGTCGTCCGCCCGAGCTCCGCGACCTGGACGGGTTTTTTCGCGACGTTGGCGCTGCTTTCTCTCGTGCGGAGCAGCTTCCACCTCGCGTGGTTCGTCCTGCTACTCGGAGGCGCCGTCGCGCTCGTTCCGCACGAGGCGAGACGACTCGTTTGCAAGGCCGCGCTCGGACCCCTGCTCCTCGTCGCCCTCCTCTACGCGAAGAACCTCGTGCTGTTCGACTTTTTCGGTCCGGGCTCCCACGCGGGTTTCGCGTACCACGCGCTCACGAACCGCGTGCTCTCCGACGAGAAGGCCGCGTTCGTCCGCGAGCAGCGCATTTCACGGCTCGCTGCGCTGCCCGTGTACGCGCCGCCGAGCGCGTTCGAGCCCTATTTTCCCCCGCCATCGTGGTCGCCCTCGCCGCTTCTTTCGTCCTTCGAGCGGCCCACCGTGGATGAGCCCAACTTCAATCACGTCTTCTTGCTCGACGCCGCGCGCATTCACCGTTCCGACGCGCGCCGTGCGGTATTCGCTCGTCCGCTCTCCTACGCTCGCGAAGCGCTCGAGACGCTCGGCCGCTTCTTCGGGCCGTCGACGCGGTACCACCCGCGTGACGCCTCGCCGGCCGGTCCCCATCACGGGCACCGGCAAGTCCTCGGCGCGTTCGAAAATGCCTTCGATACGCTCGTCCATGCCTTCCCCCGGGGCCCGGCGGGCCTCTACCTGCTGTTGCCTCTGCCCCTCGCCTGGGCCGTCGGGCGCGCTCGCCGACTGCTCCGCGAACGGCCGTCCGAAAGAGCGGAGGCGATGGTGCTCGCGTTCTGCGTGACTCAAGTCGTCTACTTGACAGCGATCAGCGCGTTGTCGCTCTCGACCGAGGTCGCGCGCTATCGTTACGCGAGCGAGCCGCTCGTGTGGCTGCTCGTCGCGCTCGCGGTACGAATGGTCCTGGCGAATCGAGCGCGTAGACGACGGGCGGAAGACCTCGCCGGCCACTTGCGATAGATACGACCGAGCATGGATCGCTTCCTCCTGATCTGCCTCGCCGGCGCGCTCGGAACGGGAACGCGCTACCTCGTGTCCGTCTGGGCCGCGGAGCGTTTCGGCGCTTCGTTTCCCTACGGCACGCTGTTCGTGAACCTGGCCGGCTGTTTCGCCATCGGCTTCGTGATGCACGTCGCGCTGAACGTCGCGGCCTTCTCGCCGACGCTCCGCCTCGCGATCACGGCTGGTTTTCTCGGGGGCCTCACCACGTATTCGAGCTTCAACTACGAAACGACGAAGCTCTTGCTCGACGGCTCGTACGGGCTCGCGGCGTGGAACTTCGCCGCGACGGCCGGGGGCGGCTTTGCCGCCGGGCTCGGAGGGCTCGCGCTGGGCCGTGTTGCCATCGGCTGAGCCGACTCAGCGATTACCGTAGTTCTTCTCGATCCAGTCGCGGTAGCCGCCGGTGCGGACGCTTTCCACCCAGGCTCGGTTCTCCAAGAACCAGCGCACCGTCGCCTTCAAGCCCGATTCGAGATCGTGTTTCGGAGTCCAGCCGAGCTCGCTCCGGAGCTTCGAAAAGTCGATCGCGTAGCGGCGGTCGTGTCCCGGGCGATCCTTCACGAACGTCTTCAGGGCCTCGAGCTCGGCGACGGACTTTCCCGTCTCGGCGGCGACGGCTTCGATGAGCAGGCGCACGATCTCGAGGTTCGTCCGCTCGCCCTCGCCGCCGACGTTGTACGTCTCGCCGGCGCGTCCATTGCGAACGATGGCCCAAATGGCTTCGACGTGATCGTCGACGTAGAGCCAGTCACGCACGTAGAGGCCGTCGCCGTAGATGGGAAGCGGCTTGCCCTCGACGAGGTTCAGGATCATGAGCGGGATCAACTTCTCGGGGAAGTGATAGGGCCCGTAGTTGTTGCTGCAATTGGAGAGCGTGACGCTGAGACCGTAGGTGTGCGCGTACGCCCGCACGAGGTGATCCGAGGCGGCCTTCGACGCCGAATACGGCGAGTTCGGACTGTAAGGCGTGTCTTCGCGAAAGACGCCCGTCGCGCCGAGCGCGCCGAACACCTCGTCCGTCGACACGTGGTGGAAGTGGAGGCCCGGCGTGCGGCGCGCGACCTCGAGCAGCGAAAACGTACCGACGACGTTCGTCTGGATGAACGCTCCGGGCCCGACGATGCTGCGATCGACGTGCGACTCCGCGGCGAAATGCACGATCGTATCGAGCTTGTGCTCCTTCACGAGCTTCTCGACGAGCGTGGTGTCGGCGATGTCGCCGCGGACGAACCGATAACGCTCGGGATCGACGGCACCCTTCACGTTCTCGGGATTGCCGGCATAGGTGAGCGCGTCGAGGTTCACGACACGCCCCGCGAATCCGAGCGAGCCGAACAAGCCTCGTACGAAGGCAGAGCCGATGAACCCCGCGCCGCCCGTCACGAGCAGGGCGCGCGGCGTCCGTGGTAGCGGGCGATTCGGCGTGGACGTTTCGGCCATGTCAGCGCGCCTCGTCGAGCAC
>DASUTR010000885.1:0-7675 GCA_036374535.1 Polyangiaceae bacterium | reverse complement strand
ATCGTAGGGCGGAGGACGAATGCAGCTCGAGGCCGCGACGAGCGCGGCGCCGGCGCTGAGCAGCGCGAGACGAAAGGTTCGGGTCCGGGAGCGAGGAAGCGAGCGCGACATGATTTCACACGGTCCGTGAGCGACCGGGCGCGATGATACAGGAAGCGCGCGACGTCGCGCTCGCGCTTCGGCTGACGCGCCGGGTCGATCTTTTCACGAAAAGGATAAGTCAAACGCGCAATGGATAGGTCAAGTGCATCACGAGCGATGCGCTTGAGTTTGCGAGCGACCCAACGCAGACTCCGCGCCGCCGGATGCAGCATTCCTTCTTGGTCCGTCGCTCGGGCCTGGCGATCGCGCTTTCGTGCTTCGCGGCGTGCGCGAGCGCGCCGCGCGGCGCCACCGAAACGAACTTCGCGCGCGCGAAGAACGCGGCGCCCGACGGCGCAGCCCAGTTCTCGCGACAATGCGCGTCCTGCCACGGCGAGCGCGGCGAGAGCGTCAGCGCCGCCCCGTACGTTCTCGGACCCGACGCGCTGCCGGAGTATCCGCGCGAGCGCAACATCACGACGGACCCCGCGGCGGGCGACCCCGCGGCGCTAAGGCTCGAGGCGCGCTCGCGTCCGCTCGGCGCGCCGTGGCGGGACCCCTTCCGCACCGCGCAGGATCTCTTCAACTACGTGAGCAAGCACATGCCGCTGCCCGAGAAGCGAGCGGGCTCGCTCTCGCCGGAAGCTTACTGGTCGATCGTCAATTTCATGCTGGTCGCACACGGCGTCGCGGTGCCGGCGGAAGGCGTGAGCCCCGCGAACGCCGCTTCGGTGAAGCTCGAGGCCCCGACGCCCTGAGGACGATGGTCGGACGAACGACGCTCTCGCACTCGGCCTTGCTCACCGCGGCCGCCGCATTCCTCGCGAGTCCAGCGCGCGCCGAAGATCCCGCCCCACCGAAGGATTCGGCGCACAGCCTGCCGGGCTCGCCTCGTCCCATCGGTCCGAGCCTCTCGCCCGAAGCCCCACCGACACCGCCCGCGCCTGGCGGGCGCGCACCGTCGTTCGGCTCGCCGACGGATAGCGACGCGTGGGTGTTCCGCCTCGGTGGGCGCATCTCGGCGTGGGGTCGTTTCGGCGTCGGACGTCAGAGCAGCGACGCTGCCCCGGGCGACGACGGCCCGCCGCTCCACACGCCGCCGATCATCGCCGGTCCGGATCCGATTTACGCGGGCACCGCCGCCACGTTGAACTTCTCGTACGGCAATCAGACGGTCATGGCTTTCGCGTCGTACGAAGCGTCGCTCGCGTCGCCGGAGTGGGAGGGTTACCAGAACACGGTGAACGGCGCGCGCTTTCGATCCGCGTACGTTTCCGTCACGCCGGCGCCGATCGGCGCGATGCGGCTCCGCTTCCAAGTCGGAGCGTTTCCGGCGCACTACGGCGCGCCCGGTCCCTGGGGCTGGGGCATGTTCGGCCCGCTCATCGCCGTGAAGGGCTACGGCGGCATCGCGGCGCTCGATTACGACCTGCCGGGCGGCAAGGTGCTCTCGCTCGAGTACGGCATCGCCGCGTCGCCGCTGGTCTCGGAAGAATTCGTGCGCGGGACGTACACCGAGTGGCCCGAGGTGGGGCTCTCCAGCATCGTCAATCACGCGCACGCCGGAATGAGCTTCTCGAACAAGTACTTTACGAAGCTCCACTTCGCGCACGCGGACGGCCGCAACTTGCGCACGGAAGGCTTCGAATACGACAACCGAACCGGGCAACGGGTGGTCCAACCCGACGGGCGCATGCTCGCCGCCGCGCTCGAGCTCCGCTGGGTCGAGGATCCGTTCGGTCAGTTCGGCGTCACGCCCGCTTACTGGAATTTCAAGGACGCCCGCGCCGTTCACGACGGCATCTGGTGGGCAACGGGGTGGACGGCGGGCGGCCGGGACATGACGAACAAGCACCTCAGCAACGACAAGCGCCGCAGCACGGGCCAGTTCATGGCCGTGAGCGCCGAGTACGACTTCAGCCTCTCGCGGATTTTGAAGTACCCGGAGCCGTTCGACGGCAACGGGCCGGATCTGCGCGTAGCGCTCGGGTTCCTGCCGTTCTGGACGCTCGAAACGGACGACCCGAACTACGAAGGCGCCGACGGCTTTCACGTCGGCGCGAGCTTCGAGCACGTGCTGCTCTCGTGGCTCAGCACTACCTACCGGTTCTTCGGCGAGAGCCGCGACGCGGCGCTCCCGCAAATCGACGCGGTCCCCGGAGTCCGTGACGACTACGACCACGGCCGCTGGTCGGCCTACAACGTGAGCCTCGGTCTCGCGTTCCATTCGGATTGGCAGAGTCGCGACCGCATCGAGCTCGCGTACTCCCGCTACTTCTACTCGGAGCTCGCGGACAACAACCCGATCCAGCCGCTCGACAAGGAAGTGTTCACCCTCGGCGCAAGCCTGGCCTTTTGAGGAGAGATGATGGCGCTCGGCAAACCCCCTGATCGAACCGTGCGGATGCGAAGGCGGCGTTTCGCTCGCCGCTCCGTGGCGGCGTGGCTCGCGGTCGCTCCGTCGTTTGCGGCCGCTCCCGCCCTGGCCGAGACCGACAAGGATGCTCGCGAGCTTCCGCGACTGGGACTCGACGTGGGCGAGCCCCTCGTACGAAGCGCGCCGCCGGCCCTGCCCTTCGGGCTGCCGCCGGCCACCTCGAAAGAGTACGTGCTCGATTTTCACGGCTACCTGCTCCTGCCGATGAACCTCGGCCTGCACGAACGCGAAGATCCAGCGCCGGGTCAGAGCGAACTCGTGATGCACACGCCGCCGCTCGTTCCGCAAGATTACCGCAGCTTCGAGTACACGGGGGTGGTGCCCGATCCGTGGGTTCAGTTGAACTTCACGTACGGCAACTCGGTGGTTTCCGGCACCGCGATCCTCTCGGCGAGCAGCGTGCACGACGGCGAAGCCGTCTTGGATCCGGTGAGGCAAATCGGCGTGAGCGCGGCGTTCGTCACGCTCGACCTCGCGGACGCCGTCGGCCTGCCGCTGCAGGTTCGCGTCGGCGCGATGCCGAGCCGCTACGGCTCGATGGGCGCGTTCGATGCGGGCCGCTATGCGACGCCTCTCATCGCGCGCGTCAACGCGGTCGGGGAGGTCGCGACCGTCGCGTTCCCGCTCGGCGAATCGAGCATCGTGATCGAGCAGGGGATCGGGGGGCAGCTCGGCCGCGCGCCGTACGGCCAGGCGCCGTCCGGCTGGAACGACTTTTTCGGTGCCGAGGGTGCCGGCGCGAGCTACGTCAATCACCTTCATGCCGGATTCGCGCACGGGGGGCTGTTTCAGCTCGGCGGGCACTACCTCACGGCGTGGAGTCAGGACGACCAGGCCCACAACTACGCGATCAAGGACGGCCGAATTACGGTGCTCGGCGCGGACGCACGCCTGACGAGCCGATTCGGTCACCTCTATCTCGGCGCCGCCCACACGAAGGCAGTCAACTCGCGATACGTCTCGGGCATCATCGAGGTCCTGAACGCCCGCGGTGGACTCGGCCTCATGGAGGAATACTTCGGGGAGGTGGACGCCAACGGACAAAAGACCGACGGCGACGGCTCGCTCATGACCTTCGGGCTTCAGTACGACATGAGCCTGTCGCGCATGCTCTTCCCCGAGGACTACCGCGGGAAGAATCCCGACGTCCTCTTCAGTCTGTTCGGCGTCGGCACGAAGGTGTCGAGCGAGCTACCCGACTACGACGACGTGCTCAAGCTCAAAGGCGGCGCCGAGGTCACGTACAACGTCGCGAAGTGGTTCGGCGTTTCCGGGCGTTTCGACCACGTGCGTCTCGACCACGAGTTCAACCGTCGCTCGTTCAACGTCTACACGGCGCGCGCCCTCTTCCACACCGACTGGCAGAGCAGAGACGAGTTTGCGCTCCAGTACTCGAACTTCGTTTACGGCCGCGAAGTCTACGTCGACGCCGGCTACCCGCCAGAGGAGGATCGGAGCCTGAACCCCGACCGCCACGTGCTTTCTCTGTCTGCTACGTTTTGGTGGTGACGGCGATGACTCGCACGAGCGTCCCGCTTCTCGTCCTCCTCGCCGTGGTGTCGGGGTGCGGGCAGGACTATCCGCGCTCGCCCGTGGAGGTCGACTGTTCGGTCCTCGACGAGTACGAGTTCTTGAACATCTCCGATTTCACCGCCGGGTCGTACTGGTATCAGTTCGGGGATCCGACTCCCGGCGGAATCCCCGGCGCGACGCCGATGGGAGACGTGCCCGTCGCGGAGCTGCCGGCTCCCGGACGCTGCAACGACACGCGCTACGTCGAGTTCCGCGTCTCCGGCCACCATTTTTGGGGCGCCGGTTTCGGCGAATGGGCGCACAACGCGCCGACCGCTCGTGCGAACGGCACGGACTACGAAGGCATCAGCTTCTGGGCGAGGAGCCCGAGGAACGTCGAAAAGACGTTTCTTTTCGGCGTCGACGACGGTCGCACGATGATCGATTCGCCGGACGAGCCGCCGCTGCCGGACGAGTGCGTCTGTGGGCCGGTGGTCATGGGCCCGATGTGCGAGCCGAACGCGGAGCAGTGCGCTCATCGTGAGGCGATCTTGCGCTGCCGGCCGTCGGTCCTCGACCAAGGCGGAAATCAAGACCTCGACGGCGACGGCTGCATCGGTCCCGGCGACATCGCGGCTGGAACGCGATGCCGGCTGCCACCGTCGTCGGACGTCGGTAGCGCCAATTGCTACAATGGCGGCGTCGAAGCGCCGCCCAGCGGCGGCGCGCGCGTACCCCTCGCCAACGAATGCGGCAACCAGTTCCACACGTGGATCACGACCACGGAAACGTGGCAGCTCTTCCGTATTCCCTTCGAAGAGCTCGTGCAATGGCCCTGTCCGAATCGTCTCGCGGGCGGCATCGACGTGACCGACATCGCCAAGTTCGAGATCAAGGCCAAGCAGGGAATGACCTACGAAATCTGGCTCGACAACATCGCGTTTTACCGGCGGCGCTGAGCGCTCGCTGCTTTTGAGTACGGAGACATCATGGCCAATACGACACGCATGCTCAGGTTTTGGATCACAGGCCTCATGCTCGCCGGGCTCGGTCTCGGAACGGCCTGCACGACCGACGACTCGGATCCGGCCGACGAAGAGACGGGCGGAAGCGGCGGCGCAAGTGGAAGCAGCACCGGTGGCAGCTCGAACGGCGGTGGCTCGAACGGCGGCAGCTCGAACGGCGGCAGCTCGAACGGCGGCAGCTCGAACGGCGGCAGCTCGAACGGCGGCAGCTCGAACGGCGGCAGCGCCACGGGCGGAACGAGCGGCAGCCCCGCGAGGGCGTGCGCAACGCCCGTCGTGCTTCCGGTCTCGAGCCCCGGCATCGCGACATTCGACGAGTACGACGGAAGCGCGGATCTGACGACGTGGTCGTTCCCGCTCGGCGGCGACGTGGCAGGCGGCGTGCTCGCCGGTACCTTCGTCTACGGCGACAACGCTCCGGAACCCAACAACACCCCCGAAACCTACGAGATGGTCGAGGGTAACGACTCGGAATACGCGCTCGCCATCTCCGACACGCTCGCCGAGGAATACGGCGGCGGCATGGGTCTCTGGCTCAGCGCGTGTCTCGACGCGCGAGCGTTCGAGGGCGTTTCGTTCTGGGTTCGCGGCAACGCCCCCAACATGGGCACCGCGACCATGAGCCTCCTCATGGAGGAGACGACGCCGACCACGGCGAGCAAGCCCGGCACCTGTATGGGCATCGACACGGGCGACGCCCCGACCTGCGTTCCTCCGAAGGCCACCTTCATGGTCGGCGAGGAGTGGGCGGAGGTCGAGCTCACCTGGGCCCACTTCAGCGCCGGCAAAGCCGAAACGACGCCCATCGTCGCCGACGGCCACAACATCTGGCAGCTCCAGTACGACATCGGCCTGAGCTGGGTCGACGACGGCACCGGTACCTACGTGCCGACGGCCGCTCCGTACGAGCTCGTGATCGACGGCATCACGTTCTTCTGAGCTCAGCCGAGCAGCCAAAAGGCCATCGGTCCGAGCGCCGATTGTTCGGCGCGAGCTACCGCTCCGCCCGAAAGGGCGGTGCGACGCCGAGGAGCGCCGGCAAACGGTAGTATAAGGTGCGCGTCTCGCGGAGGTTTCTCGATGATCCGTCGCATCGCAATCAACACCGGAGGCGGCGACGCCCCTGGCCTCAACGCCGTCATTCGTTCCGTCGCCTTGAGCGCGCTCAACCGAGGGTGGGAGGTCATCGGAGTGCGGCGCGGCTACCAGGGCATGCTCGAGGACGATCCCGAGGCCATCATCCCGCTCGACCGCGACCGCGTGCGCG
Organism: Polyangiaceae bacterium; assembly: GCA_036374535.1. Taxonomy (GTDB): domain Bacteria; phylum Myxococcota_A; class Polyangia; order Polyangiales; family Polyangiaceae; genus PMG-095. Next base: position 1,353 of record DASUTR010000885.1, on the reverse strand, counting down.
GCATCGCGCACCTCGGCGGCACCATCCTCGGAACGACCAATCGCGGCGATCCGTTCACCTACCCCGAGCTCAAAGACGGCAAGAAGGTCGCGACGGACGTGTCGGACCGCGTGGTCAAGCGCTTCGCAGAGCTCGGCGTGGATGCGCTCGTCGCGCTCGGCGGCGACGGTTCGATGACCATCGCGCGGAAGCTCATGGACCGCGGGCTCAAACGCGTGATTGGCGTGCCGAAGACGATCGACAACGATCTCAAGGGTACGAACGTGACGTTCGGCTTCTCGACCGCCGTCACGACGACGACCGACGCGCTCGACAAGCTCCACTCCACGGCGCAGGCGCACCGGCGCGTCATGGTCGTGGAAGTGATGGGCCGGCACGCCGGCTGGATCGCGCTCCACGCCGGCATCTCGGGCGGCGCGGACGTCATTCTCATCCCGGAGATTCCGTTCCACCTCGATCGAGTTTGCGAGAAGATCCAGGAGCGCTACCGGCGCCGCAGGGATTTCGCCATCGTCGTGGTCTCGGAGGGCGCGAAAGAGATCGGCGCCGAAGCGATGTACAAGCTCGACAAGGACGAATTCAAGGAGCATGCCGTGCTCGGCGGCATCGCCGAGCGGCTCGCACGGCAGATCGAGGAAGCGACCGGCTGCGAAGCGCGCGCGTGCGTGCTCGGACACTTGCAGCGCGGCGGCTCGCCGAACGCGTTCGATCGTCTGCTCGCGCAGCGCATGGGTTGCGCGGCCGTGCGCTACCTCGCCGACTCGACGGCGAGCGGTATGGTCGCGCAAGTCGCCGGCGAGATCGTGCTCGTCCCGTTCGAGAAGGTCGTCGGCGGCACGCGCGGCGTCGAAGTCCAGTCGGACATCGTCGAAACGGGTCGCGACCTCGGCATCTGTTTCGGCGACGAACCCGTCGGCACTTTCGCGAATCGCGTTCCGGCGCAGGGCGGAAAGCCCGCGCCGTAGTCGGAGCGACCACGTCGCGCGACGCGGGGTGGTGCATAACGACACGCGCGGCCGAGGTTCGCTTTGCGCGGCGCGAGCGCGTCCCCTACGCTTCGTGCGAGGTAGGCCTGTCCAAGATTTCGCCGGAACGACCCCCGGAGACCGTCGACGCGGGGGACGAAATCGTGACCGAGGCGCACGGGGGTCCTCCGACGACGACGAGCCGCCCGCATCATCAGGTGCTCTTGATCCCCGGCTTTTTCGGGTTCGGAAACCTCGGCGAGCTCTCGTACTTCAACGGCGTTCGGGAACAGCTCGCGGAGAGCTTCGCGCGAGCCGGCGTGGACGTAACCGTGACCGAAGTCAAGACGCTGCCGACGGCCTCGATTCGCGTGAGAGCGGCGCGCGT
>DASUTR010000884.1:0-2116 GCA_036374535.1 Polyangiaceae bacterium | reverse complement strand
TCGACGAACGCGTACCCCGCGTCCCAGCGCTGAACCTCCGCGAGCGCCGAGCGCTCGATGACGCCCGAAACGCCCGCCACGCGCTCGCCGTGCGGGTCGTGGCAAGCGACGACGGCGCCGTCGGCCGTGAGGTGCACGTCGGTTTCGAGCGCGTCGGCCCCGAGCTCGAGCGCTCGCCGAAACGAGACCAGCGTGTTCTCCGGCCGTTCGAGCGAGGCCCCGCGGTGCGCGTAGACGATGGTCATTCGGGATCGGTCGGTTTAGGGTCTTACCCTAGACGACCCGGCGCCCGATGCACTCGATCGAACTCATCCTCACGCTCGCTGGCGGCTTCGGTGCGGCGCTCGGGTTCGGGCTCGTCACGCACCGCATCGGGCTCTCGCCGATCGTCGGCTACCTGCTCGCGGGCGTGCTGCTCGGCCCGCACACGCCGGGCTTCGCCGCGAACGCCGATCTCGCGCAGCAGCTCGCGGAGGTCGGCGTCATCCTCCTGCTCTTCGGCGTCGGCCTGCAGTTTCACATCGAAGAGCTGATTCGCGTGCGCCGCGTGGCGCTGCCGGCCTCGCTCGGGCTCACCCTGGGCGCGTCGGCGCTCGGCGCGGTCGTGGGGCACGCGTTCGGCTTTCCGTGGCTTGGCGCGACGGTGTTCGGCATCGCGCTCTCGATCACGAGCACGGTCGTGCTCGTGAGCCTGCTCGCCGAACGGCGGGAGCTCCACACGCCGAGCGGGCATCTCGCGATCGGCTGGCTCGTCGTCGAGGACATTTTCAGCGTGCTCGTGCTGATCGTCATGCCGTCGCTCGTCGGCTCGGCGTCGCCGAGCGGCCTCTTCGTCGCGTGCGGGCTCGCGCTCGCGAAGCTCGGCGCTCTCGTTGCCGTGACGTTCGTCGTCGGCGGGCGGCTCGTACCGTGGCTGCTCACGCGCGTCGCGGCCACCCACTCGCGCGAGCTCTTCACGCTCGCCGTCCTGTTCACCGCGCTTGCCATCGCCGTCGGCGCCGCCGAGCTCTTCGGCGCTTCGATGGCCCTCGGGGCGTTTCTCGCGGGCATGATCGTGGGACGCAGCGATTTCGCGTCGCGCGCGGCGACCGAAGCGCTCCCGATGCGGGACGCGTTCGCGGTGCTCTTCTTCGTCTCGGTGGGGATGCTCTTCAACCCCATGTTCTTGCTCGAACAGCCGGGGCTCGTGGCCGCGACGCTCGCCCTCGTACTCATCGGCAAGCCCATCATCGCAACGGCGCTCCTCCTCGCGCTCGGAAAGCCGCCGCGACAGGCGCTCGCGCTCGGCATCGGACGCGGGCAGATTGGGGAATTTTCGTTCATCCTCGGCACGTTCGGCCAAGAGCTCGGCATTCTGTCGCAGGACGCTGGAAGCGCGATCGTCGCCGCATCGATCGGCTCGATCAGCCTGAACCCCCTCTTGCTCCGCCTCGTGCCGCGCCTCGACGCCTACCTGCCGCAACGGCCCGTCGACGTGGGCGCCGTGTCGACGCGCGAGAGCCAGGCGCCGCCTTCGATCGGGAGGCGGAGCGACATGGCGGATCGCCATCGCGCGGTCGTCGTCGGCTACGGTCCCGTGGGGCAAACACTGTGCCGCTTGCTCGCCGAAAGCGGCGTCGAGCCCGTCGTCGTGGAGCTCAACATCGAGACGGTGCGCGACCTGCGCGCGCGCGGCATCCGCGCGGTGTACGGCGATGCGAGCCGCAAGGAAACGCTCGAAGAAGCGGGCATCGCGAAAGCCGTGAGCCTTTTCTTGACGGCCCCCGTCGAGGTCGAGAACGACGTCGTGCAGCGCGCGCGTGCGCTCAATCCCCATCTCTTCGTGACTGCGCGCTGCTCGTACCTGCGCGAGGTCGAGAAGCTCGAAAAGGCGGGCGCCGACGCGGCGTTCTCCGGCGAGGGCGAGGTCGCGCTCGCGATGGCCGAGTTCATGCTGAAGCGGCTCGGCGCGACGCCCGAGCAGATCGACCGCGAGCGCGAGCGGGTGCACAGCACGTTGCGTCCGGCGACGTAGGAGGCGGAGGACGAGGGACGGAGGACGAGGGACGGAGGACGAGGGACGGAGGACGGGGGACGGGGGACGGGGGACGAGGGACGAGGGACGGGGGACGAGCTT
>DASUTR010000883.1:0-6195 GCA_036374535.1 Polyangiaceae bacterium | reverse complement strand
TGCGCATCGCCGAGTCGGCGTTCACGGTGTGCGGCCGACCCATCTTCATGAACGGTGCGAACACGCCGTGGCATCGCTGGAACGATTTCGGCGGCGGCTACGACGGGGCATGGTGGAGCGGACATTTCGCGGAGATGCACGACGCGGGGCTCAATTCGTCGCGCGTGTGGATCACGTGCAGCGGCGAGGTGGGCATCGACATCGCGGCGGACGGCTCGGTGCTCGGGGCGACGCCCGAGCACTGGGAGCACCTCGACGGCTTCTTCGCGATCGCGGAGGAACGCGAAATCTACGTGATGGCCACGTTGATCTCGTTCGACCATTTCGAGAGCGGATCCCAATCGAGGTGGAAAGCGTGGATCGCGAGCGACGACGCGATCGATTCGTACGTCGAGAACTATCTCGTCCCCTTCCTCGAGCGTTACCGCGAAAATCCGTACCTCTGGTCCATCGATCTCGCCAACGAGCCCGACTGGGCCTACGAGCGCGAGGGTATCTCGTGGGAGCGCCTGCGCGCGTACTTCGCTCGCGCGGCTCGCGCCATCCACGAGCACAGCGACGTGCTCGTGACGGTGGGCATGGCGTCGCCGAAGTACAGCGCTCCGTGCGCCGGCTGCGAGCCCGCGATCACCGATCGGCAGCTCCGCGAGACCCTCGACGACCCGAACGTCTATCTCGACTTCTACTCGCCTCATTATTACGACTGGGTCGGCCCCGTCTGGGGCAACACGCTGCATCTGCGCCCGGAGAGCACGAACTTCCCGCCGGGCAAGCCGATGGTGATCGGCGAGCATCCCGCGCGCGGGACCACGGGTCACACGCTCACCCAAGATGTCGAGAGCGCGTATGCGAACGGATGGCACGGAACCATGCCGTGGACGAGCAACGGCGTGGATCGGAACGGCGGCTTCGCCGAGGTCAGCGCCGCGGCGACGTCGTTTCGCGACGCGAACCCGGCCGTCGTCTTTCCGAGCTGTCCCTGAGCCGTCAGAGGCAGCGCTCGCCGCTCGTCCCGCGCGGGCACAAGCGGCTCACGCGGGCTCGACGCAGCGTGATCTCCCCGTTCGTCTCGGCGAGCTCGAGCACGACCTGCTCGCCCTGAACCGAGTCGTCCGCGAAGCAGCAGAGGTGGAGCACGATCGGTTTCGCGACCGCGGCGGAGCCGATCACCTTCGCTTGCAAGCGTGGCTCGGTCTGCCCCGCGACCGCGCGCTCGAGGGCGAAGGCGAGCGCGCGAACGAGCTCGTCCGCCGAGCGGAAGCGCGCCCCGCCGAGCAGCTTCCGGAAGCGCTCGCTCTCGTCGACGAGCGGGGTCGCGGGCACGAGAAACCCGCCGTTCGCGAAGCCCCGCGCGTCGCCCGCCGCCACTTCGAACCATTCGGTGTCGCCCACTCGACACACGCGCCCGGTCGCGCGCACACCTCGTGCGTCGTACGAAAGCTTGCCGGTCACGGCTTCGTGAGCGCCCGGATTTTTTCGCAAGAACAACACGTCGTCGGGAGCAACGCGCACCACGGCGAGCTCGCTCCGGAGCTTGAAGCCGACGCCGAGCTCGCGCTCGATCTCGGCCTCCGTGAGGCAGCGCACCCCGGCGGCGGCGCCGGACGCCGGCGAGGAAGCAGCCGCGCCGGCAGGCGGCGTGCTCGCGGACATCGAAGGCTCGACGGTCAGCGCGAGCTGCGCGGGCGTGAGACCCGGCGCGCTCGCCCTGAGCTCGATGAGGCGGGCCGCGTCCGTCGATTGAACGATGAGCTGCGCGAGCCCGTTGAAGAGCCGGCGCCGGGCGGGCGGCGCGGGAGTTTCGACGCGCAGGAGGGCGGGCGGCACTTTGTGCGCTTGCTCGCGCGCGCGCTCGTTTTCGAACGGCGTCGCGAGCACCCGGAGCGTGTTCGCGCCTTCGCGCAGCGCGTCTCGCGGCAGCGGCACGGACGGAAGCGGCGCGCCCGCCTTCGCCTCGAACGTTCCGAGCGGCCGCCCGTTGAGCGAAACCTCCGAACGGGCCCCGAAATGCCGGAGCATGAGCAGAAGCTTCGCGTCTTTCGGGAGTCCCCGGCTCGTGAGCGTCGCCTCGATTCGGGCTCGGCCCGGCGCCTTCTCTTCGCGAAAATCCACGAACGGTAGGCTCCTGACCGCGCCGACGATGCGATCGGGCTCGTGACTCGAGGGGTCGCCGTTTCCGACGCCGAGGATGCGGCCCCCGCCGGCGAGCGCGAAGTCGACCGGAGCGTCCGCCGTCGGCACCGCTCTACCTTCGCGATCCACCGCGCTCACCGTGATGACGGCGAGATCACGGCCGGCCGCGAGCTTCGTTCGATCCGCCACGAGCCGGAGCGCGCTCGGCGCGCCGGTCGTCTCGACGCGCGTCTCGATGGGCGCCGTCCCGTAAAATCCGCCCCGAGCGCTCAGCGTTCCCGGCTCGTAGGGGACGCTCCACGCGGCGTGCCCGTAACGCTCGACGGGCTTCTTGCCGAGGCTCTTGCCGTTCAAGAAGAGCTCGACCTCGTGCGCGTTCGAGAACGCCCTCACGTCGATCGGCTGTCCTTCGCGTCCCGCGAAGTTCCAGTGCGGAGCGAGCACGAGCGTCTGCTCGCCGTGCCACCACGACTTCAAGTAGTGAAACGTGTCTTTCGGGAAGCCGCAGGTGTCGAGAATTCCGAATTGCGAGCTGATGGCGGGGAAACCGAACGGGTTCGACTCGCCGCGGTAGTCGAACCCGGTCCAATAGAAGATGCCGGAGAGGTACGGGCGCGCCGCGTAGTGACGCAGGCCGATCTCGGCGTTGCCGCCCGAGGTCCCCTGCAGGACGGCCGCCGAGTGCGCGCGCTTTTCGTCGGTGAAGTAGACGCCGCGCGTGCCTTGAGTCGTCGTCTCTTCCGTGCCGACGCCGGGCTGCCAGGGGAACTTCCCGTGGTGCTCGTCGGTGCTGCCGTGCTTGATGTAGTTGTAGCCCATCACCTGGGCCACCGTCGCGACGCCAGCGTTCCAGTTGCCGCTCGACGCGACGGTCGTGAGACGCGTCGGGTCGAGGCGGTTCGCGCGCGCCTGCATGGCTTTCGCGATGCGCGCTCCGCGTTCGTCGTTCTCGATCGCCCACTCTTCGTTGCCGAGCGACCAGAGGATGACGCTCGGGTGATTGCGGTCGCGCACGATCATCCTCTCGAGGTCGGAAAGAGCCTGCTCGCTCGAACCCATCAGGCGATTTTCGTCGATGACGAGCATCCCGAGCCGATCGCACGCGTCGAGCAGCGCCGGGCTCGGTGGGTGGTGCGACGCACGGTAGGCGTTGCTGCCCATCGCCTTCAGGCGCTCGATGCGAAACTCCTGGAGCCGGTCGGGAATCGCGGTGCCGACGCCGGCGTGATCCTGGTGGTTGTTCGTACCCTTCAGAAAGACGCGCTTTTCGTTGAGAAAGAAGCCCTCCGCGGGGTCGAAGCGGATGGTTCGGATGCCGAACGGCGTCTCGTGGCGATCCGTCACCTTCCCGCCGACCTCGATCACGGTCACGAGCCGGTGAAGCGACGGCGCCTCGAGGGACCAGAGGTCGGGAGACGGAACGGCAAGCTCGCGCGCCACTTCCCGCTTCGCGTCGGCCGGCAGCGCGACGGCGCCGGAGACGGCGCGAGCGATCGGCCTCCCCTTGGGATCGATGATCTCGAAATGAACCTTGGCGTCGACGGCTCCGCTTCCTTCGTTCGCGACGGTCGCTCGCGCGACCACCGTCGCGAGGCCGTTCGTCACCGTCGAAGTAACGAAAGTGCCGTCGTAGGCGACGTGAACGGGACCCGTCTTCTTCAGCCACACGTGCCGATAGATGCCGGCGCCCTCGTAGTACCAGCCCTCTTCTTGCGTCGCGTCCACGCGGACGGCGAGCACGTTCTTCCCGCCGAAGCTCACGTGCTCGGTCACGTCGACTTCGAAGCTCAGGTAGCCGCTCGGTTCGCGCGCCACGAGAAAGCCGTTCACGAAAACCTGCGAATTTCGGTAAATGCCGTCGAACTCGAGCGCGATGCGCCGCCCGCGATCCGCCTCCGAAACGTCGAAGGTCCGCCGGTACCAGCCGACGCTGTTTTCGGGAAAGGCGCGCCCGAGCGCCTTGTAGCCGTGGCTGTGCCCCCCCTTTGCGTCGAACGGAAGCTCGACCGCCCAATCGTGAGGCACGTCGACGTCGCGAAAGGCTCGGTCGTCGAAGCTCGGCTCGGCCGGCCCGTCGCCGTACCCGGCCTTCGCGAGGTACGAAAAGTACGAGGTGCCGTGGCCGAAGTCCCTGTCCGTGTCGAACGCATGCCCGAGCGCGAAGCGAAACCCGCTGTCGAGGCTCGTCCGTTCGCGACCGGGACCGTCTTCGACGAGCGGCACCGCGGGCGGCGCGCCTGCCGGAGTCGCGACGCGCGGGCTCGGCGTCGGTGCACAGGCGGCGAGCCCGCCCGCGACGCAGGCGGCGCCGAGAAAGCGGGCGAGAGCTCGGACGCGCATGGCGGGACGCTACCACCGGGCCGGCCGCGCGTGTGCACTATCCTTGTTGTAAGCTCCTCGCGTGTTGCCGGATCTTCACGTGTCGATGGGCGGAACGGATTGGCCGCACGAGCTCGGCGAAGTCGCGGAGCGCCCGAACGGCTTCGGCGAATATCTGTTCCTCCGCTTCCGCACGCCGATGCACGTGTGGACGGCACGCGGGACGGAGCGCTGCAAGGCCGGCACCTGCCTCATCTACGCGCCCGGTCACCGGCAGTGGTACCACGGCGACGGCGTCGGATTTCGCGACGATTGGATCCACGTGAGCGGCAGCGACGTCGAACCGTGCATCGAGGAAGCCGGGCTTCCCGTGAACACGCTCTTCACGCCGCGGAGCGCGAGCTTTTTGCCCGTGGCCATCGAAGAGATCCGCACGGAGCTCCAGCGCCAGGAGACGCTGTGGGAACGCACCGTCGCCCTCGCCACGGCGCGAATGATCCTGCTTCTCGGCCGGAGCCTGCGCGAAGGCGACGACCGGGACGACGGCGTCGACGTGGTGCGGCGCGAGCGCTTGCGCAAGGTGCGCGAGCACGTGCACGCGAGGCTCGCGGATCGCTGGACCGTGCCGCAGATGGCGAAGCTCGCCAAGCTCGGACCGAATCGCTTCGCGGTCCTCTATCGCGAATGCTTCGGCGTGAGCCCGATGGAAGACCTGATCCAGGCGCGCCTCCACCACGCCGAATGGCTCCTCACGAACCGCCACACGACGGTCGGAGAAGCCGCCGAGCAATCGGGCTTCCGCAGCATCCACTACTTCAGCCGACTGTTTCACCGCCGCGTCGGCTGCCCGCCGAGCGAGTACTACGAGTCGCCGAGGCTCTGAGCGAGCTTGCTCCGATCCTCCTCTGCCACTAAGTTCGCCGCGTGGGCGCAGGGACCGGAACCGATACGCTGGCGTTGAACCGAGTTCACGTGGCCCTCGTCGTGATGGTCTTGGTGGGCGCCGCGGCGCTGAGACTGGTTGCGATCGACAATCCGTCCTTTCACCCGCACAGCACGCGGCAGTACCGCTCCGCCATCATCGCGCGAGCGAAGTATTATGCGCTCGCGCCCCCGCGCGACGAAGCAGAGCGGGAGGCCGGGGTGCGGGCCGGCGAGCTGAAAGGAGCCCTCGAGCCGCCTCTGACGGAAACGCTGGCCGCCGCGGGATACGCCATCGCCGGCCGCGAGACGCCCGTCGTGCCGCGCCTCCTGTGTTCGGTGCTGTGGCTCGCCGGCGGGCTCTTCGTGTACTCGCTCGCCCGACGATTGCTCGGAAGCGAAGCGGCGCTCGTCGCGCTTTCGTACCAAGTGCTCTCCCCCCATTCGGTGATCATCGGACGCAGCTTCCAACCGGAAGCGCTGCTCGTCGCCAGCCTGGCGGGAGCGCTCTTGCTCATGGTTCGGCACCACCGTTCTCTCGCCGTGCGAGACCTGTGGCTCGCCGGCGCGGCGACGGCGCTGTCGATCGTCGCAAAACCCGTGAGCGTCTTCTTTCTGGTGCCGGCTTTCTGCAGCCTCGGCTGGCTGCGTCACGGCGCCCGCGGCCTTTTGTCGAACCGAGCGACCTGGCTGTTCCTCGGTGCGAGCGTCGGTGTGCCGGTCGCCTCCTACGCCGTCGGCGCTCTGACGGTCGATACGCTCCGAGAACAGGCGAGCATGAGCCTCGGCCCATCGCTGCTGCTGACGCCGCGTTACTGGCGG
>DASUTR010000882.1:0-5156 GCA_036374535.1 Polyangiaceae bacterium | reverse complement strand
GAACGCGCCGTTCCAGTGCGCCACTCCCATGAACCCGCCCTGCGTGCCCACGGCAACGAGCTGTGCGCAGCTCGGCTGGGCGTGCGGCACCGCGGTGAACAACTGCGGTCAGACGTTCGACTGCGCGGCCGAAGGTCGAACCTGCGGCCCCCTCGCGACGTGCACGGGCGGCATCAACGGCACGCCGACCACGTGCACGAGCGGTACCGGTACGAACTGCCCGCTCTGCAGCGCCGTGCCCGACTGCACGGGGCGCACGCAGCTCACGCGCCTGACGGGCAGGGTCGTGACGCCCGGAAAGAGCGACACGAACACCGCGAATCAAATCGGCGTTCCGAACGCGTTCGTCTACATCCTGCGCACGAACACCCCCTCCGACCTCCCGGCGATCACGTCCGGCATCGGCGCCTCGCCGGCTCTCGCGTGCGAGCGCTGCACGACGCAAGATCTCGGTCCCGTGCTCGTGAGCGCCATGACGGACGCCGAAGGTGACTACACCCTCGAGGGCAACATCCCCGTCGGACAGGAGTTCATCCTCGTGGTCAAGGCCGGCAAGTTCCGCCGTGCCGTCCGCCACACCCTCCCCGCGAACGCCGGCTGCGCGACGACGACCGTCTCGACCGCGCTGCCCGCGAACCTCACGCGCCTGCCGCGTGATACCGCGGACGGCCTCGCCGGAACCGTCAACATCCCGAAGATCGCCGTCGTCACGGGCGAGGTCGACGCGATGGAGTGCGTGTTCCAGAAGATGGGCATCGCGAACAGCGTGTTCACGCGCCCCTCGGGCAGCGGCCGAATTCACCTTTACCGTGCGAACGGCGCGTACCCCGACGCCAACGCCCAGAGCTGCGCCGCGTGCGGTACGGGTGGCGGTACGACCGACTCGAACTGCCGCAACACGTACTGCGGCGGCACGGCCAACTCCAATCGAACGAACACGCTGAACGGCTTCGCGGACCTGCGCCTGCTCGAAAACAGCGGCCGCATGCCCGAGTACGACCTCGCAATCATGGACTGCGAAGGCGGCGGCTGGGATTCGAGCTTCGCCCAGCGCGACAGCTACGGCCCGAACGTCATCAACTACGTGAACCGCGGCGGTCGCGTCTTCGCGAGCCACTGGAGCTACAGCTGGCTCGACAACGGCACGCAGGCGTACTCCGCGGCCGCGGCTCTCACGACGGGCTTGAACCCGTCGGCCACCTGGACGACCCAGAACCCGAACGACGCGAGCGGAACGGGCGTCATCGCCCGCGGCCGCCCGCAGGCGAGCCCCCGCATCCAGCAGTTCACCGACTGGGCGCTCGCTCACGGCATCACGACCGCGGCGGCGAACTACTCCTTCACCGTTGCCGAGCCGCGCAGCCAGGCGACGGTGGTCGGCACGTCGAGCGAAGAGTTCGTCTACCGCTCGGACGGGAACCAGCGTACTCAGCAGTTCTCGTTCAACACGCCCTACGCCGCCCCCGCGGCGAACGCCTGCGGTCGCGTCGCCTACAGCGGCTTCCACGTCGTCACGGGCAACACGTCGAGCCAGTCGTTCCCGACCCACTGCGGGACGGGCGACCTCAGCCGGCAGGAGAAGGTCCTGCTCTACATGCTCTTCGACCTCGGCGCGTGCGTCGGTGACAACCCGACCCCGCCCGGCTGCACGCCCCAGGCTTGCCCGGCCAACCGCTGCGGCACCCAGCCGAACGGTTGCGGCGGGACGCAGCAGTGCGGCTGCCCGAGCGGCAACTCGTGCGTGAACGGCACGTGCCAGCCGCAGGGCTGCACGCGCACGACGTGTCAGGCGGAAGGCATCATCTGCTCGACCATCTCCGACGGCTGCGGCGGCTCGCTCACGTGCGACTGCCCGGTGTGCACGCCCATCCCGCGCGCGACGGCGTGCGCCGGTAGGACGTGCGGCACCGTATCCGACGGCTGCTCGAGCACGTACGACTGCGGCGGTTCCTGCGGCCCGGGCTGCACGCGCCTCACGGCGTGCCCGTCGGGTCAGAACTGCGGCGTCATCAGCGACGGCTGCGACGGCACCATCAACTGCGGCGTGTGCACGCCTCCCATGGTGTGCGGCGGCGGAGGCCAGGCGAACCGCTGCGGTGTTCCGATGTGCGATCCGCTCACCTGCGAAGACCAGGACGCCGAGTGCGGCATGGTCGGCGACGGTTGCGGCGGCTCGGACGACTGCGGCGCGTGTCCGGCGGGCCAGGTCTGCACCGTCGTGAACGGTCAGCCGAACCGCTGCATCGGGTGCGAGCCGCTGAGCTGCGCCGACGTCGACGCCGAGTGCGGCACCATCGGTGACGGCTGCGGCGGTACGCGTAACTGCGGCACCTGCCCGGACGGCCAGCTCTGCGGCGCTCAGGAGCCGAACAAGTGCGGTGACGGCCCCGGCTGCACGCCGCGCGACTGCGACGACGCGGGCGCGGAGTGCGGAATCGTCGGCGACGGGTGCGGCGGTCAGGTCGACTGCGGTCCGTGCCGCAACGGCCAGATCTGCGGCGTGACGACTCCGTTCCAGTGCGGCGACCCGCCGGGCTGCGAGCCGGCTACCTGCGAGAGCGCGGGCGCGGAGTGCGGTCTCATCGGGGACGGCTGCGGTGACCTCGTCGATTGCGGCGGCTGCCCGTCGGGCTTCACCTGCGGTCTCGCCGAAGCGAACAAGTGCGCGGGCGTTCGCTGAGAACGCCCGGCGGGGCTCCGGTCGGCACGTGGCGCGTCACGTGCCGACGAGTCCCGACGGGGCTCGTCGTTCCTGCAGCCGCTTCATGACCTGCTCGAGCTCGTCGAAGGTCGTCACGAGCTCGTCCGCGCCGGCGGCGCGCAAGCGAGCTCGTGTGTTCGGCGCAATGTCGTCGGCTTTCCAGATGCCGACGACGATCGGCAGGTCGGGAAACAGATCGCGCAGTTTACGGCACTGCTCGTAGGCGCTCACGACGGCCACCTGGGGCAAGGCCGCGACGACGACCGCCGCCGGTTTCTGGACGGCGACCCGTTCGATGATGGCGCTCGCCTCTTCGTCGTGCAGAACGGCCTGCGCAGAAAGACCCGCGCGTTCGAGCACCTGCGCTCCCATCAAAGCCGTCACGAAGTCGGCCTCGTTTCGCGCGGGCAGGCACAAGACGACGCCTTCTCGCGTCTCGTCCTCGGCGGCCGCGGAGCGATCTTCCTCGGCGAAGTGACGTAGCGTCGAATACACGAGACGTCGCCGCTCGTCGCCCAGCTGTCCGTCGTGCGAGTCCCGCTCGGCCACCGACAGCGCGGGTGCCAAGACGTCGTCGTAGAGGGCCGCAAGTCGGGGCGTTCGCTTGCGTTCGGCCGCGTAAATCTCCGACGCCTCGTCGGGATCGAGCGCCAAGAGGCGCAGATAGAGTCGCGCCCACGGTGCGAGAGCCTTCTGGTCGCCGAGCAAGATGCTGATGGTCTCGAGTTGCGGCACGTAGCGGCCGGCGACGACCAGGCAAACGGTGAGCGGCATGGCGAGCAACATGCCGACGCCGCCCCACATCCAGCCCCAGAAGAGAAACGAGACCAGCGTTCCGAGCGGCGAGAGGCCGGTCCTCGCACCGTACAGGAGAGGCTCGAAGAACTGTGCCGCGAGAATCTCGAGCAGGACGAGCAGCCCGAACGCGAGCAGGAGCGGCGTCCATCCGTCCGACACGGCGAAGGCGAGCGCGAGCGGGAATGCTCCGGCGATCCACGGACCGACGTACGGAACGAAGCGCAAGAGCGCGAGCAGAATGCCCCAGAGCGGAGCATTCGGAATTCCGATCACGGCCAGGCCGAGCGCGAAGACGATGCCGAGCCCGACGTTGATGGCGAGCTGCATTCCGAGGTAGCGGCTCACGCGTTGCGAGGCATCCTCGAGTGCCCGTGTCGTGAGACTGATGCGGCGCTGGCCGGAAAGTCTGAGCACGCGCTCGCGTAGATCGTCCCACTGCATCAGCATGAAAATCGCGAAGGCGAGCACGAGCACCGTCGTCGCCAGCGGCGCGAGCAGGGGTCCGGCCAGCGCCTTCCAGGCGCTCAGGCGTGTCGGCACCACCTCGACCTTGAGCGGCGACTGGCGTTTTCCCGGCGTCACCGTTTCGACCATGTCGAAAACGTTCACCACGCGGACGAAACGCTCCGCGCTCGCCACCATCGCGCTCGCCGTCCCGAGTTTGCCGCGGACGGTCTTGTTGTACTCGGGCATCCGATCCGCGAGCTCGACGGTTTGCGAGACGATGAGCGTCCCCACGGCTGCGACGCCGCCGACGCTCAGGAGCATGACGGCGATGACCGCCAACCACCGCCGAGCGCCGATTCGTTCGAGCCAGCGAACCAGAGGGACGAGCAAGAAGCTCAGCAAGAGCGCCAGCGCGAGCGGGATGAAGACCGCCTGCGCCACGTAGAGCAAGAGCCCGATCAGGCAGAGCGTCAGAAGAGGGCTCCGCCGCGTTCCTAGGGAGCCGATGGCGTCATCGAACAAGGCCGCGCAGCGTACCTTCCACGGCGGTGCTGCCGCTGGGGCACGATGCCACACCCCGAGGTCGCGGCCTGGAATGGAACCTGCGTGTGACCTCGGAGCTATTGCTTTGACAACGAGATGCCCATGAATGGTAGCGAGCAACTGGTTTTGAGCGATTCCGACGAAAGCAAGCCCTTGCGAGCACTTAGCGTTCTCATCGTCGACGACGACGGCGACTTCCTCGAGACACTCGAGCCGATCCTCGAGGCGGAGGGATTCCGCGTGCACACGACGTCCACGGTGCGAGATGCCACACGTGCGCTTACTGAACTCGATTTCGACGTGGTCGTGACCGACCTCGCTCTCGGTGCGACGGGGGGCCTCGCGTTTTGCGAGACGATCGCGCGGACACGCCCGGAGCTTCCCGTCATCGTTCTCACTGGATACGGCGATGCCAAAGGCGCGGCGATCCGCCTGGGTGCGCGACGCGTGCTCACGAAGCCCATCGCGGTAAAGACCCTCATCGGTGCACTTCGCGAAGTGGTTTCAGCGTGAGGTGGCTGCCGCTTCCGAGGCATTTGACCACGCTTGAATGCGTCGGTCCTTCGTGTAGCCAGCGCGCGCCTTCCATGGGAAAACCGGCCTCTTGGCGGACGTACTCATCGTCGACGACAGCAAAGTGATCCGCGACATGGTGACGGCTTGCCTC